>NZ_SMKB01000025.1:0-52282 GCF_004348575.1 Actinomadura sp. 7K534 | reverse complement strand
GCCGCCGACCATGCCGCCCACCCACCGGCGGTTCGCCACATCACGCGCAGCCGCCCGTTCTGGCTGCTGGCCATCGCGCTCACCCTGTCCGCGTTCGCCATGTTCGCGGTCCTGATCAACCTCATCCCGCTGCTCACCCACCGCGGCGCCAGCCCCACCCTGGCCGCCTGGGCACTCGGCCTGGGCGGCATCGGCCAGGTCGCCGGCCGCCTGTGCTACCGCCCGCTATCCAGGCGCACCAGCGTCCGCGGCCGAACCGTCTGGATCCTCGGCCTCTCCGCCGCCACCACCGCCGCCCTGGCCCTCATCCCAGGCCCG
This sequence comes from Actinomadura sp. 7K534, assembly GCF_004348575.1. NCBI lineage: Bacteria > Bacillati > Actinomycetota > Actinomycetes > Streptosporangiales > Thermomonosporaceae > Actinomadura > Actinomadura sp. 7K534. The sequence goes on along the minus strand of NZ_SMKB01000025.1, from coordinate 51,964 downwards.
ATGCAACTGCTCATCGCCGTCGTGGTCCTGGCAGGCGTCACCCGCGGTATCGCCACACTTCTGCAGGCCACCGCCGTCACCGACCGATGGGGCATCGCCGCCTACGGCACCCTTTCGGGCATCCTGGCCGCCCCCATCACCGTCGCCACCGCCCTCGCACCCTGGGCCGGAGCCGCCCTCGCCGACGCCCTCGGCAGCTACCCCGCACTCTTCACCGTCCTCGCGCTCGCGGCGGCCCTGGCCGCACTCCTGGCCGGCGCTCCCGACCCACCACAACAGGACTCCGCGGTTCGGACCTTCATCCGAACGTGACCCATACCCGAGGCATCATGCGGCCGGGGACCGGCCAGAGCCGCGGGGGCGCGCGGCGCGACCCGGCATGATGGGCCCGGTGCGGACCCGGCCGCACCGACCCCGAGGCACGCGTGATCACCCAGGCCGTTCTCGCCGTCGTCAACGACCTGAGCCGCATCGGACATCTGCGCAGACTCTCCGCCTGAACGACGACCCCGCAGCACTGGGCCAGGCACTCCTGGCGGGACGGCTGCCATCGGACGCTTCCTGAGCCGGTGCCACGGCGCCCGGGTTGCCACCCGTCCCCAATACTTGCATACTTGTGCAAGTGAACAATGATGAGTCGGTCGGCGACCTCGGCGCGGTACTGGGCCACCAGCTCTTCCGGGCCCTGGGCGACCCCACCCGCGTCCGCCTGCTGGACCTGCTCGCCGAGCGCTGCCGTGCCTGTTCGGTGTCCGAACTCGCCGAGTGCCTCGACGTCGACCTGTCCGTCGTCTCCCGGCACCTGGCGCTGCTGCGGGCCGCGGGCGTGCTGCGGGCCACCAAGACCGGCCGGACCGTCCTGTACCAGATCCAGTTCGACCCGCTCGCCGAGACGCTGCGGGGCATCGCCGACGCCCTCGAACGCGCTCGCGACGACTTCAACGGCGGCTCCTCCTGCACTCCGCCCGCTGATACCGAGAAGGAAGGAACACCGTGACCACCACTGCGCACCTGCCCGAGACGCCCGACGCCTCCGCCGTGCCCGCCCCGCAGGGGCGACTGGCCATCGACTACTGGACGGTGGTCATGGGCGAGGACGCCTCCTGCGCCTCCTGCGACGCGACGCTCACCGATCTCAACGGCGCGGTCGACGCCGTCCGCCCGCTCGCCGAGCGACTGGGCATCACCCTGGAGGTCGTCCCGCGGACCGTCTCGACCTGGGAGCAGGCGTTGGAGCACCAGATCACCGCATCGCCGACCCTCCGGTCCGCGGGCCTCGAACTGAGCCCCTCGCACCCCGATGACTCCGAGACCCGCCTCTGGAGCTGGCGCGGCCGCACCAGCGGCTCACTGCCGCAGGAGGCCGTGCTCGACCTCGTCCTGCGGGCCGTGGCCGCACGCAGTGCACAACTCGGTGACTACCTCGCCCGTGGCGGCCCGTCCCCCTACATCCGGCGCTTCCTGTCCACCCCGGTCACCGCCGAGCCGGAGCCGGACGACTCCTGCGGCTGTCCTTGAGCGTGCGTGTACTTTCCGCCGGTTCTGGCGCGGGCGATCGCCGCGCTGGAACCGGCGGTCTGTCTTCGCGCTCACCTGAGCCGGGGACGTCCAGAGGGGCGGCGCGGCGGTGCCATGCGGCTGGTAACGTATCATCCCATGGTGATGTCAGTTGAAACTGATGTGTTGCGCGTCCTGGCGGACCCCCTCCGTGCGCGCATCGTGACCCTGCTCGCCGATGAGGCGCTGTGCACCTGCCACCTGGTGGAGGAGACCGGTGCCAGGCAGACCAACATCTCCAACCATCTGCGGGTGCTGAAGGACGCGGGGCTGGTGGAGAGCGAGCCGTGCGGCCGTTTCACCTACTACCGGCTGCTCCCCGAGGCGCTGGACGCCCTGGCCGCGCGACTCGGTGACCTGGCGACGCGGGCCCGTGCGACCCGCGCCAACGGCACCAGGAGGCCCTGCCCGTGACCGTCCGAACCCCAAGGCCCGCATCGGAGCAGGCTGAGAACCTCGTAGGCAGGCTGTCCACGCTGGACCGGTTCCTGCCGGTGTGGATCATCGCCGCCATGGCACTCGGCCTCGGCCTCGGCCGCGCGGTGCCCGGCCTGGACGACGCGCTGTCCAAGGTCGAGATCGGCGGCATCTCCCTGCCCATCGGGCTCGGGCTGCTGGTCATGATGTACCCGGTGCTGGCCAAGGTCCGCTACGACCGGCTCGACGCCGTCACCGGCGACCGCCGCCTGATGATCTCCTCACTGGTGCTGAACTGGCTGATCGGACCGGCGGTGATGTTCGCGCTGGCCTGGATCTTCCTGCCCGACCTGCCCGAATACCGCACCGGACTGATCATCGTAGGGCTGGCCCGCTGCATCGCCATGGTCATCATCTGGAACGACCTGGCCCGCGGCGACCGCGAGGCCGCCGCCGTCCTCATCGCCCTCAACTCGGTCTTCCAGGTCGTCGCCTTCGGCGCGCTGGGCTGGTTCTACCTCAAGGTGCTCCCCGGCTGGCTCGGCCTGGACACCGACGACGTGCACTTCTCCACCGGCAAGATCGTCTTCAACGTGCTGGTGTTCCTCGGCGTCCCGCTGCTGGCCGGCTACCTCACCCGCCGCACCGGCGAGAAGGCCCGCGGACGCGAGTGGTACGAGAACCGGTTCCTGCCGCGCATCGGCCCGGTCGCGCTGTACGGGCTGTTGTTCACCATCGTCATCCTGTTCGCACTCCAGGGCGACACCATCACCAGTCAGCCCGCCGACGTCGCCCGCATCGCCGTACCGCTGCTGGCCTACTTCACGCTCATGTGGGGCGGATCGTTCGCCCTCGGCCACGCCATCCGCCTGCCCTACCCGCGTACCGCGACCCTGGCGTTCACTGCCGCCGGCAACAACTTCGAACTCGCCATCGCCGTCGCCATCGGCACCTTCGGCGTGACCTCCGGCCAGGCGTTGGCCGGGGTGGTCGGACCCCTCATCGAGGTCCCGATCCTCGTCGCCCTGGTGTACGTCTCACTATGGCTCCGCCGCCGCTTCACGACCCGGCCGGCGAGGACGCCGTGACCGCCCCGCCCGGCCAGGCGGTGTTCGAGCGGATCGCCGCTCGGCTCGCCCCCCGCTTCCACGGCCTGGTGTCGGCCGACACCATCCTGCGGCTGGCCATCGACTCCTACGAACACCTGCGCGCCACCTCGCGGGTCGGTGCCCACCTGGTGGTAATGGCCGAACGGTTCACCGCCGAACGGCTGACCGCACTCGCCCAGGCGGAGGGGCGGCTCGGCAAACCCGTCCCCGAGGTGCTGTTCGTCTGCGACGCCAACGCCGGACGCTCCCAGATGGCCGCCGCGCTCGCCCTGGCCCGCGGGAAAGATCGCGTCCACGCCCGGTCGGCCGGCACCGCACCGGCGGCCGACATGGAACTGGCCATCGTGGACGTGATGGCCGAGATCGGCGTGGACATCTCGGCCGAGTACCCCAAGCCGCTGACCGAAGAGCTGGTCGCCGCCGCCGACCTGGTGATCACGCTTGGGTGCGGCGGCGCGTGCCCGCTCCTCCCGCACACCCGCTACCTGGACTGGGCCGTCCCCGACCCCGCACACCAGCGACTGCCGGAAATCCGCCGCATCCGCGACGAACTCGACCTGCTCGTCACCGACCTGCTCACCACGCTCGACCAGCGAGGAATCTGATGCCCGACAAGCCCAGCGTCCTGTTCGTCTGCGTCCACAACGCCGGACGGTCCCAGATGGCCGCCGCCTACCTCACCCACCTCGCCGGCGACAGGGTCGAGGTCCGCTCCGCCGGATCGGCCCCCGCCGACCAGGTCAATCCCGCCGTGGTCCAGGCCATGGCCGAAGAGGGCATCGACATCTCCGCCGAAACCCCCAAGATCCTCACCACCGACGCCGTCCAAGCCTCCGACGTCGTCATCACCATGGGCTGCGGCGACACCTGCCCCGTCTTCCCCGGCAAGCGCTACCTCGACTGGGAACTCGACGACCCCGCCGGCCAGGGCGTCGACGCCGTCCGCCCGATCCGCGACGAAATCCGCACCCGCATCGAACAACTCGCCACCCAACTCACCGGCGAACCAGGTCAGCTACCGGGTTGAGCTAAGGGGGGAACTGAGGACGCCGGAATGCCATGGCGCGACCACATCGGAGGCGATCAGGCCACCGGCGCCCGAGGTTCCCATCGTCATGCGCCGAGCGATCGAGGCCTGCGATCCGGTCCACGAGGTGAGCCAGCTCGCCGTTGATCTCGACGACGTCACCGAGGGCTTGGCCACCCCTGACTCCTCGGTTGATCCGCTACCAGGCATGCCCGCCTCCGGCTGGAGGCGGGCATGGCCGGTTATCTATCAGCCCGCGGGTGAAGCGAGCCATGAGCCGATGGGGCAGTCTCCGGATCCGGGATCCGAGCAGCGGCCGAGTAGGCTGGCGCGCGGATCCCTGCACCATGGTCACGAGCATGCCGCCGTAGGGTTCAGGCGCCCGCATGCGAGATCTCATCCCCTCACCGCAGGCAGCTCACTCCTACCATTGGTATGATTGAGTTGTGGATGCTAAGCAGACTCCCGTCAAGCAGCCCCTTCGTGTCGCGAAGCGCGGCAAGGCCGCGAAAGTTCGTAAGCCCGCGGGCGGTCCGGGTGCGACCGAGAAGTTGTCGGCCACCATCCGCCGGGGCCGCAAGGCTGAGATCCGCGAACAGGCCCGCAAGCTGGGCCTGTCCGACTCTGCCTACGTTGATGAGGCGATCGCGGCCAAGCTCCAACTCGACGCCCTCGCCGAGTTCGTTGACGAGCTGGAAGGTCAGCACGGACCGTTCAGTGAGGACGACATCCAGGCCGCTCTCGCCGCTTGGCCGTCTGCGCAAGATCAGTGAGCACCGTGCGAGGCCGTCGGGCTGCGAGGCTCGGCGGGGTTTTGGTACTCGACAACGACGCCATCAACAAGGCCGCCACGGACCGCAACGTTGCGATCTTCTTCGCGGCTGCGCTGCGCAAGCAGGCACGCTTGGTTACGTCCAGTGTCGTGCTGACGGAGATCCTGCGCGGTTCCGACCGGGACACGAAACTGAACCATGTGCTGTCCAGCACCAGGACTGTCGTTGAGCCTCTCACTGAGGACCTTGCACGCGCCGCCGGGAAGCTGATCGGTGACGCAGGGTTCGACTCCACGGAGGTTGTTGACGCCTTGGTCGCCGCGACGGCTCACATGTACGCCGATCGTGCGGAGGCGGCGGGGCAACAACCTGATGTGCTGATCTTGACCGCCGACGCCACCCATCTGCCGGGCTTGGCCGGCGACCGAAAGGGAGTAAGGGTGCAGAACGTGAAGGACATTCGCTCTCCCTGAAGCCCGCTTGCCACGGCCCCACTGGACGCTGGGGGACGGCCGTATCGGGCGCGGAATCGACCTGAGCAGCGGTCGGCAGACCGGGCTACATCAGGGCTTTTAGTGCGGATGCAACGTCAAACAAATGCGGACGCTGCGGCCTCGGCATCGCGCACGTGCAAACTCCCCACGCGCGCGGTTATATAGGACCCGGTGTGATCCGGCGTAGGCCCCGCACGTCACGGACACGCCCGGCGAGCCGTCCGGTCGGGCGTTTCGCCTTCCCTTGTCGAAGGATTGCGAGCGTGGGCGTGGATCACCCCCGTGGGCCGGGCAGAGGCCCCGAGACCGCCGACAAGGTCCCCCCGCAGGGCACTCCCGACCAGTCACCGGCTGACCCGACCGGCGACAAGCAGCAGACCCTCGGGGACCGCTCGGTCGAAGCCGGGTCGGACACCAAGAAGGGTCCAGAGGCCGACAAGACCTACGTCGGCACCCAGTTGACCGAAGAACCCGATGACACAGCCGACCCCGCTGAGGCCGGCAACGGCGGCCCGGAAGCGGAGAAGCCCGGCCAAGCCGAGGCCGAGGACCCGCGCGAGGACGAGGGGGAGCGGGTCAACGACAACCGTGGACCCGGGACCGGCCAACCCGAAGCCGGAGGGGCGAAAGACCAGGACGACCGCACCAAGGAACCGCGCCCCCAGGACAGCGGTAGCAGCGCGGACGACAAGATTGACGACCCCGAAGCACCTCAGCAGCCAAACTCCCTCTCCACCGACAACGAAGCCCCTCCCAAGCCGTTCTCCCGCCTGGAAAGCCTGGCCCGCGCCCGCGAAGCGCAACTCCAAAACGCAGAACAACTGCGAGCCATCTTCCAAGATGCCCAGACCGCCGATGGCGACAGAGAAGCTCCACCGCAGAGCGAGAATGTGGGAGGCGACGAGCGCGAGCCCGAAGCACAGCCCCCAACCGCTGAGGCACCCGGCGGCACCGACGACGACAGCGGCGAACCGCCAGCCGAACCAGCAGACCCCCTGCCCCCCGCAGAAGGCCACGGTCCCGACGAGGAAAACAAGCCACAGCCGGGCCTAGAAGTCGGCCGATCCGCCGAAAAGGCCGCACCCTCTCCCGAAGAAACTGGCGAGAATCCCGCGCCCCCAGAGGCTCAAGGTGACCAGGGCGGGGACAGTGGTACGGATGCGGAGGGCGACGGTACCGGTGAGGGCGCAGCGAGCAAGCCCACACGGTTGGAAGGGCGTAGAGACTACGTCGTCGACGATCCGGCCGTGCCTGGTAGGACGATCACTGATATCGACTGCATCGAAGACGGGGTGCTGTGGGAAGAGAAAAGTGCGACCAACGCTGGCGACATCGGACGATGGGTGGCCAAGCACATTGACAAGAAGTTCTCATCTTATCTCGATGCGCGCCAGTACATGGTCGACTACGAACAGGCGCCCATCGGTTTTCGCTTCACCAGTCCCGGTGCCGATCCCTCATTTCGATCCGAGGTAGAATCGGCAGTCGAGAGGTTGCGTCAAGCAAATCCAAACGAACAGATCATGCTGGAGTGGTCATAATGGGTTACATCTTCGACATCGACGACGAGACCGTGTGGAGCCCATCACTGTGGGTAGGGCAACTGTATGTCAACCTCGCGGAAGCGATCGCCCGTACCCTAGAGCTTCCAACGGGGCTGGAGGCGGTTGCCGAAGATATGTACGACATCAACCCGCCTGTGTTTAGTGAATTTACGAGCGCCCTTGTGAAACATTATTTTTCCACCCGCCACGTCGTTGCTCAAGAGTTGCTGCGCGGTGTACTACTCACCTCCCTGGTGATGCTTCAACGAGGCGGCGTCGAGATCGCTCCCGACGGTGAGGAACAGACGTCCTTCTGGTCATCTCTGCCGGAATTTGCACAAAGAATGCCGACCTGACTGCAAATGGGTGATGTCAGATCCTCTTGACGCTCCCTGTGCATCCGCCCCGTACCTCGGCGGTGCCCCGTCTCGCTGCCCCGGGGCGAGGCGGCAAGACGGGGCGGACGGTACGTGTGGCGGCCCGAGTTCCCCAGCCAGGGGCCGTGCAGCACCGCCGAGAATGAGGAACACTCTCCTAGCCCATTCCGTGTGGTCGTCCCTCCCGCGGCCTACCAGGTGCCGGGGAACATGCGGTGTTTGAGCAGGTCTTCGACCTGTTCGGCAGCGGCTTTGGTGTCGCCGCAGGGAGCCAGGTAGCCGCGCCGCCCGCGCTCGGCGTTGTGGTATCCCCATGCGCCGCCCGGAACGGGCCAGGACGACCACCCCGAGCCCGACGTGATCGTCGGGGCCGCCGGCATAGACCCGTAGCAGGGGCACCGGGAAACCCTGCGGGCAATAGAGCCGGACGAGACGCCACCCCCGAGGCTCCAGTGCCACGGCCAACAGGCTAAGGAACATCTCCGCCGTAGCGCGGCCCCGGTACGTCCGCCACCGCAGGACGTGCTGCTCAACCTGAACGCTCAGAGGGCGCAAGTGGCCCATACGATCTTTCCGCCTTCCGTGATCGGTCGGGTTCCCCAGTCGTGCACGAGTTGCGACATCAGCAGGAGACCCCGCCCCGAGGTCGCCTCCAAGTCCTCCGAGCCGACCACCGGCAGCCCCGCTCCCTGGTCCCACACCTCGATCACCGCCAAGTCCGCGCGGACGTCGCGGAAGACGCGAAGGATGATCTGACCCTCGCCATGCCGCCACGCGTTGGTCACCAACTCGCACACCACCAGACGCGCCACGAAGTCGTCAGTGGAACCCCACTCCCGGAACTGCGCGGAGAGGAAATCTCTCGCCAACGCCGGCGCGCTTTCATTGGGGTCGAGAAGAAGAGTCGGGATTTCTGGGGCAGGTAGGGACATATCGCTACGACCTTCGGAACGTCTCCGGTTACTTCGGGTGTAAGCGTGCTCGCTCTGAGCTACGCTCGCTACGTTCCGGAACCATTCGCAACAAACGGGAGAGGCCATGCTCGCGCGGGAGTCGCTCGACCCGTCTAGATCGATTTGGCACTTCATAGCGTGCCACCTGCGCCGCTACCGCAAAGCACACGGAATGTCCGGGCAGGCTCTCGGCGACCTGCTTGAGTGTGACCGTTCGACTGTTTCCCGCTACGAGTCCAACACGCTCAAGCTCAAGCGGGAGCACGCGGAGATCATCGACCGTATGTGGAACACGGACGGCATGTTCACGGCCCTGGTCGGGTTCGCCGAGCGTGCCGACGAGGGCAACTGGCTGCTGGAACTCGCCGAGCTGGAGGCGCGCTCATCAAGGCTCAGGATGTGGGAATCATCGGTCATCCCAGGGCTGTTCCAGACACCGGACTACGCGCGTGCAGCACTGAGCGCCGGAACAGCGGACGATCTTCAAGTGACCCTTGAGCGGCGGCTGGCACGGCAGGCCACCGTATTCGGCAAGACGAAGCCACCACGAGTGACAGCCCTTCTCGGCTGGGCGGCAGTGTCACAGGTCGTGGGCGGTCCGGACGTCATGCGCGGCCAACTCACTCGGTTGATCGAGCTGAGCGAGCTTCCCTTCATCAGCATCCGGATAGTGGAGAACAATGCGGGCGCGCATCCGGGCCTCGACGGCCCTTTCGTGCTCCTCACGGTCGGCGACCGGGACATCGCCTACACCGAAGCGGCGACGCGTGGCTGCTTCCTCATGGACCCGTTCGATGTGCAAGAAGTGGCAGTAAGGTACGACTTGATGAGCGACATAGCCGCCCCGGTCGGCCCAAGTCGGACCTACCTGGAGGCTGAACTGGAGAAGTACACATGACCCAGTGGCGCAAGTCGACCCGCAGCGGTACAGGCAGCCAGTCCAACTGCGTGGAGGTAGCGCACCTCTGTGGTGACGTTGGCGTGCGTGACAGCAGGGACCCGAGCGGCCCACGCATCATGCTTCCGGTCGGGTGCTTCCGCCGTCTGGCCGCCGACATCAAGCGCGGGGCACACGACCTACCCTGACAGCCCATCATGTGCATCACGACGAGAGCGCCTAAGCCGAGCGGTACGGCCAGGACTCGACTAAGTGCGCGTTTGAGAAGGATCTTGTTAGCGGTATGTGAGGAGCCTTGGACTCGGCGGACGGCGGGTCGTCCGCCTTGGGCAGGGCAGAGGGTCATGAGGCCGAGGCGGTCCAGCGGATGGTGGCTCCGCTGGTGGCGGTGTGGCGTTGGTGGTCGCGGACCAGTCACCGATGTGCGGTCGGCCAGGCCAGCGTGGACGCTCTGGGAGTCGATGATCCCAACGCTGGGGCCGACGTTACGGCATCGCCCTGGCGGATGCGCGAGCGCAGCACGTCAAGCGCCGCAGCGTGACCCACCGCTACTCCCAACGCATGAAGTGGCAGTACACCGTCTGCCACGGAGGGGCATGCAAGCTCTCTAAATCAGTCCCGCCCCGTAGTCGACCGGCGGGGAGTGTCAGACCTAGCCTCTCTGTCTTCAACACGAGCGCTGTGCCGACCAATGCTCTATAATTTCAGACTGGCAGATCACGCCTGCCAGTCGGAGCCTCGCTTCCTACGCTATGCGGGGCGGTGAAGACAAAGCGGCTTTCGACGACGCGTGCGCTACATGCCGTCGTCAGATGGTGGGCGTAGGACTCCATCTAGGGACGCCATGACAGCAAAAAGGCGCCGTCGCCCATCTCGTAACAAGCAGCGTGCGGCTCGCAAACTCAAAACAACGTCGAGCATGAGCTACATGGCGGCCAGACAAATCATCGAACTACGCGAGGCGAATAAGTTCGAGCATCCCGCGGCTGGCGGCGAAATATCGTCTTGGCCGGCGCCGAAAGCTGCTGTCGTGGGAGGGTGTGCCTGGAATTCGGGCACTCTGTCTATGGGTGCCATGTGTTGCATTATGGTGCAACCAATGCTCTTTATGTGGTGACGGCTGTCGTGAATGCCGTCGATCTGCTTATGCTTGCCTTGGCTATAAGTGTTGCGACTATAATAGGGCTTCTGAGTGGGTTCTTCACATGGATGGAAACTCGAAGCCTTCCCAGTGCTCTCCTTGGCGGAGGTGGAGCATTTGGATTCACTCTTGGCCTCTGGTTCAGTGCCCGAACTGCTTATAATTGACAGTCCCTGCCCATGGATCACAGCCCTACTTAGCTAAACTGACGATCGCCGCCCAAGCTGGATACGGATTTTATGCGTGCACCGGGAGGACGTCCCCTGGCGAAGTAGGCGGCGGCCCGCTTGAGGATCTTATTCTCGGTCTCCAGTTGCCGGTTACGGTGCCGCAGTTCGGCAAGTTCCTTCTTTCTGTGCTCGTCAGTCGCCCTGACTCGCCTTGTCTCCGTTGTCGGCGTCGGCCTGGTTTGCCCAGTTCTGCAGGCAGGAACGGCTGATTCCCAGATCCTTGGCATGCTGGACGAGTGGGTTTGGCGCCCCGTTACATCAGCTCCGACAGCGCGGTGGCAGAACTCGGGCGGGTGTGGTGCGGGCATTCCGGAGAACACTCCTGGTGATCAAGGGTGATGCACCATCAGGAGTGCCCTAATGACCTTCGACCACACCCAGCCCGGCCGTGACGTCCAGACCGACTACGAGACCGAACAGTTCGCCCACGACCTGGAGAGCGCTGTCCGCGCGCTGAAGCAGGCCGTCGGCCAACCGCAGGGCCTTGCCGGGCCGGCGACCGTCTACGCGGTGCTGGACGCCGTCCACGCAGCCGCCTCCGGCTTCGACCAACTTCTCCTCCAACTCGAACGCTTCCTTATGCGTCAGCACCTGGACGGACGACTCGTACGTGACCACGGTGGAAGCCTCGAGGAAGCACTCGATGCCTTCAGTCGCGCCATCCTCCACGCCCGCCACCAGGGCGCGGGATGGAGCGAGGCGGTCGAACAGGCCCGGAGCGCGATCAACCACGTTCACAGCGGCGGTCTGTCGCCTGGAGGCGGCGCAACACCGTCCCCCAACCCCGTCGCCGAACCGGCGCCTGCGGCCACGCTCCGACGAGCCGAGCCCCGAGCGAGACATCCCGGGAACGGACGGCTGCGCACGAGATGGTTCGGCAACCCTCGGAGAGGGGCCGGAGCGTGAAGCAGATGAGCCAGGACGAGTTGCTTGCGCTCCCCACCACGGTCAGCGTCGAGACCGCAGCCCGCGCCATCGGGCTCGGACGCACGCGCGCCTACCAGCTCGCCCGCCAAGGGCAGTTCCCCTGCAAGGTGATCCGCATCGGCGCCAGCTACCGCGTCGTGACGGTCGACCTACGCCGGCTCCTCGGCATCGAGCCGAGCTAGCCAGCCGTCCAACGAACGAAGGTCCGGCTCCCGTCCGGGAGCCGGACCTTCCGTGTTGAGGACGCCAGATTCGTCACCGTGCTGATCTCCACCAGAGACGGTCAGACCATGATCAGCAAGGTTCGCAGTTGAACCAGGATGCCGCCCAGACATGCCAGATCCCAGTGACAAATGGGTGACAAATGATCTTCAGAAGGTCGACCAAGATCGCCCCACAAGGCTCTGACCTGGGGAAATAGGAGAGCGGGCGACGGGAATCGAACCCGCGTAGCCAGTTTGGAAGACTGGGGCTCTACCATTGAGCTACGCCCGCGAGGGGACGGAGGGCGGTCGGCCCTCGATCGTCAGTCCGTAGCGTACAGGGTTCCGGGTGTGGACGTGCCGGGTGGTCCGGGTGCCGGGTAATGGAGCGGCGGGCCGTGGCGCGGGGGGCTAGACTCCGTCATCGTGTGCGGGCTGTAGCGCAGTTTGGTAGCGCACCGGCTTTGGGTGCCGGGGGTCGTGGGTTCAAATCCCGCCAGCCCGACAGTGGAGGCTCTTGGCCGCCGCCCGGTGCCGGGCGGCGGCCGTGCCGTGTCAGGGGGCCAGGAGCGTCCGGGCCCGGGCCGCCGCGGTGGCGAGCGCCGCCGGGAGGTTGGCGGGGGTGCGGCCGCCCGCGTTCGCGATCGGACCCTTCCCGCCGGCGCCGCCGCCGATCTCGCGGGCCGCCTCGGTGAGCAGGTCCCGTGCCCGCGACCCCGTGTTCGTCGCCGCCACCAGGGATGCCTTGCCGTCCGAATGCGCGCCCAGGACGACGACGCCGCGGTCTTGGCGGAGCTTGAGGATCTTGGTGGCGAGGGTGCGCAGGTCCGTCTCCCCGGGGACGCTTTCGGCGATGAGCCATCCGCCCGGGACCGGCTCGGCGTCGGCGGCCAGGCGCGCCGCGTGGGTGTCGAGTTCCGCTTGGCGGAGGTTCGCCAGTTGGCGCTGTGTCTCCGCGAGGGTTTCCAGGCGTTGGTGCAGGCGGGCAGGGGCCTGGTCGGGGTGGACGTGCAGGAGCGCCGCTAGTTCGTGGAGGATGTCGCGTTGGTGGTCATAGTGGCGGAGCGCGTCGGTGCCGGTCAGGGCCTCGATGCGGCGCAGGCCGGTGCCGATGGACGATTCGGCGACGATGTGGACGGGGCCCGCCTGCGAGCCGTGGCCGACGTGCGTGCCGCCGCACAGTTCGCGGGACGCGTCGCCGATGTCCACGATCCGGACGTCCGGCCCGTAGCGTTCACCGAACATCGCTACCGCGCCCGCGGCCTCCGCCTCGGCGCGGGTCGCCTCCCAGACCGTGACCTCGGGATCGTCCAGTAGGTAGTCGTTGACGAGGGTCTGGATCAAGGTGGTGTCCACGGGGGAGAAGTGGGCGAAGTCGAAGCGGAGGCGGCCCGGCTCTACGCGGGAGCCTCGCTGGGACGCGTGGTCGCCCAGGTGGCGGCGCAGCATCGCGTGCAGGACGTGGGTCGCGCTGTGGGAGCGTGCCGTCGCGGCGCGGCGGGCGGCGTCGACGATCGCGTCGGCCTCGTCGCCTGGACGCACCTCGCCGTGCGTGACGCGGACCGTGTGCACGTGGAGGCCGTCGAGGCCGAGGCGGGTGTCCAGGACGTCCAAGGTCGAGCCGGAGGTGCGCAGTACGCCCCTGTCTCCCACCTGGCCGCCTGATTCCGCATAGAACGGGCTGCGCTCAAGGATCACCTCCAGTTCGTCGCCTTCGACGGCGACGTCGAGGGGGCCCTGCGGGGTGAGAAGGGCCAGGACGCGTGTTTCCGCCGTCGTTGACGAGTGGCCCACGAAGTCCGTGAGGCCGTACTCGGCGGTGACGGTGCGGTAGAGGTCCTGGCGCGCGACCGCACCGCCCTTGCGGGAGTGGCCAGCCTGGTGCGCCCGGCGGCGCTGGGCTTCGAGGAGTTCCGCGAACTCGTTCTCGTCAACGGTGAGGCCCGCCGAGCGCGCCGCGTCCAGGGTCAGGTCGATCGGGAAACCGTAGGTGTCGTGCAGTTCGAACGCGGTTCGTCCCGAGATGGTGGTCTTGGTGCGGCTGATCGCCGAGTCCAGGAGTTGGGAGCCCTGGCGCAGCGTCCGCTCGAACGCCTCTTCCTCCGCGGTGACGACCTGGCGGATCAGTTCGGAGCGGCGGCTCAGTTCGGGCCAGGTCGTCCCCAGGTTGTCGATGACGCTGGACGTCAGCGCTGGAAGGGTGAGGTCCTCGATGCCGAGTTTGCGGGCGTGCCGGACGGCGCGGCGCATCAGGCGGCGCAGTACGTAGCCCCGGCCGTCGCGGGCGGGCAGTACGCCGTCGGCGATGAGGAACGCGATCGAGCGGGAGTGTTCGGTGACGACACGGAAGGAGGTGGAGTCCTCCCTGGAGTATTCGCGGCCCGCCAGTTCCTGGACGAGTCGGAACGTCGGTGCCAGCAGGTCGGTTTCGCAGACCGTCTCCACGTCCTGCAGGACCGCCGCGAGACGGTCGAGCCCTAGCCCTGTGTCGATGTTCTTCGCGGGCAGTTCGCCGAGTATCGGGTATTCGTCCTTGCCGGTGCCCTCTCCTCGGAGGTTCTCCATGAAGACGAGATTCCACAGTTCCTGGTAGCGCTCGCCGTCCACGGCGGGTCCGCCTTCGCGTCCGAAGGACGGCCCCCTGTCGTAATGCAGTTCGGACGACGGGCCGCATGGGCCGGGCGTGCCCATCGACCAGTAGTTGTCCTCCATGCCGAGCCGCTGGATCCGTTCCAGGGGAACCCCGACGCGGCGCCAGAGGCGTACGGCTTCGTCGTCGTCCAGGTACACGGTGACCCAGAGGCGGTCGGGGGCGAGGTTGTAGTGGCGCGTGAGCAGTTCCCACGCCCAGGAGATCGCCTCCGCCTTGAAGTAATCGCCGAAGGAGAAGTTGCCGAGCATCTCGAAAAAAGTCGAGTGCCGGGTCGTGCGGCCCACGTTCTCGATGTCGGACGTACGCGCGCACTTCTGCACGGACACCGCACGAGGATGTTCCGGCGCGGTCTCGCCGAGGAAGTACGGCTTGAATTGGTTCATGCCCGCGTTCGCCAGCAGCAGCGTGGGGTCGGACGGAATCAGCGGGCTGGACGGCACGACGCGGTGGTCGCGCTCCTGGAAGAAGTCAAGAAACGTCGAGCGAATGTCGGTCGAGCGCATGGGACGGCCTCACGAGGTCGATGGGATGACGGCGCACACCGCCGAGCCGGGCCGGGCACGACTGCTCGTTCCCCAGCTCGGCGCGGCTAGCTCGCCGTCCCACCTCGTGAAAGTCCATCGACTCAAGGCTAACGCGCCGCGGCGGGCGACGGCACGCGGATTTCCCGCCGCGTCGTTCCGCCGGCCACGCCGCTAGGGCCTCATCTCGTCTTGATGGCCGCCGTCTCCTTGGCGCGGGCGTCGTACTCGGCTCGGGCGGCGTCGATCTTCCCGCGGTGGGCCTCCGCCCACGCGACGAGGGTGCTGGCCGCGGTTATGAGCGTCTCGCCCATGGGGGTGAGGGCGTAGTCCACGCGTGGCGGCATCACGGGGTACACGGTCCGGGTGACGATCCCGTCGCGTTCCAGGGCGCGCAGGGTGACGGTGAGCATGCGCTGGCTGATGCCGTCGATCTCGCGCTTGAGCTCGGTGAACCGCATGCTCCGCTCGCCCAGCAGCGAGATCACCAGTAGCGACCACTTGTCGCCGACCCGGTCGAGGACCTCCCGTGCCCGGCATGTATGGGCCGTGTGCTGCATGGTTATCTCCAGGTGACCGAGGCAGAAAAAAGTGCCTTCTTGTGCCGGATCCGAGGGTCTCCGCATGATGGGACCGGTTCCTCTTCGGAACCGCCTTACCTTTCATAACCTTAGGAGACACGATGAGGGCCCAGCTTGTCGAGATCCCCGGCTACGTCGCCGGCACCTGGACCATCGACCCCGCCCACAGCAACGTCGGCTTCACCGTCCGGCACCTGATGGTCAGCAGGGTCCGCGGCCGCTTCGGGACGTTCGAGGGCACGATCGTGACCGGCGAGGACCCCCTCGACTCGGCGGTGAACGCCACGATCGACCTCGCGTCGATCGACACCGGCATCGCCCAGCGGGACGCGCACGTCCGGTCCGCCGACTACCTGGACGCGGAGAAGTACCCCGCGATGACGTACCGCTCCACCGGCGTCCGCCCCGACGGGGACGACTTCGTCCTGGACGGCGAGCTGACCTTGCGCGGCCAGACCAGGCAGGTCCCGCTCAAGCTGGAGATCGGCGGTTTCAGCCCTGACCCGTTCCTTGAGGACCCCTTCAAGGGCGCCCGGGTGGGCTTCACCGCGACCGGTGAGATCAGCCGGCTCGAGTTCGGTGTCGGCGACGCCTCGAAGATGCCCGGCGGTGCGGGCCTCGGCCTGGGGGAGAAGGTCCAGATCACCCTGGAGATCCAGGCGGCGCTCCAGACTTCGTGACCGGGCCGGGACGGGACGGGCGGCGCCGCAGGCTCACGGCGCCGCCCACCGGCCCCCGGGCGGCGACACGGCGTCGAGCAGGCCGGGGAGCGCGTCCAGGGACGTGATGCGCGCGACCTCCAGGCCGGTCGGCGGGGGGTCGCCGGAGCGGTCGAGCCACACCCCGGTGAGGCCGGCGGCCGCGGCGCCCTGGGCGTCGGTGATGAGGCGGTCCCCGACGTAGGCCGCCGCGGCCGGCCCGACGCCAAGGCCCGCGCAGGCGTCGCGGAAGATCCCGGCGGCGGGCTTGCCGGTGCCCGTCTCGCTGGACGCCACCACATGGGGGAGGAGCCCGGCGAGCCCCATCCGTTCGATCTTCGTACGCTGCTGCCCCAGGTCCCCGTTCGTGATCACACCCAGCCGCAGGCCGCGCCCCGCCAGAACCTCCAGGACCCGCCTCACCTCGGGGAACGGGCGCCAGGCCGTCTCGTATGAGACCAGGAACCCGCTGAACCACGCGTCGGCGCGGGCCTCGTCCCAGTCACCGAGGCCCAGTTCCCCGGCCAGTGCGACGATCCGGGCGCGGCGCTGGGCGGCGAGGCTCAGCTCGCCCGCGAGATACCGGTCGATGGCCTCCTCGCTCAGCTCTCTCCAGCGCGCGGCGAGCCATGCCGGGTCCGCGTCCGGGAACGACCGGGTGATCGCCTCCGCCGCCGCCCGCTCGTGGTCGAGAAGCGTCCCGTCCAGGTCGAACAGCACGGCCGCGATCATGTGAGGAAGGCGGTGAGCGCGGCGGTCAGTTCGGCGGGGGCGTCCTCCTGGACGATGTGGCCGGCGCCGTCGATCAGGCGGAGGCGCGCCCCCGGGACGAGCGCGGCCAGCTCGTGGGCCTTGGCGACGGGTATCCAGGTGTCCGATGCGCCCCAGCAGATCAGGACGGGAAGTTCCAGTTCGCCGTAGCGGCCTTGGATCTCGTCCGTGTGGCGCTGATCCGCCTGGGCGATCTGCCGGTAGAAGGCCGGCTGCCCCACGTCCCCTAGCCAGGGGTCGACGAGCGTGTCCAGAACCGCTGGGTGCAGACCGCGATGGCTAGCGGACGACACGTACTCCCGGACGAGCGCCCCGTGCAGTGCAGGTGGAAGCTGCTCGAACACCTCCGTGTTGGCCCCGACCAGGCGGAAGAAGGGTGAACCCCAAGGAGCGAGGGCGACGGGATCGACCAACGCGAGGGCACGGTAACGGGCGCCGTGCAGGAGATTCGCCCGAAGGGCCACGGCCCCACCGAAGTCATGCGCCACGACCGTCGGCTCGTCCAGACCCCAATGGGCCAGCAACTCGGTGAAGACACGGCCCTGGGCCGCGAGCGACACGTCCTGCCCATCGCTCATCTCGGACGTCCCATAGCCCGGCATGTCCCACACATACACGCGGTGGGCCGGCGCCAAAGCGCGCGCGACACCGCGCCACACATAGGACGAGAACGGCGTGCCGTGCAGCAGGACGACCGGGTCCGCGTCCTGATCCCCGAGCACGTCCCAACGAACCTCACCCGAACCGCTCCGGTACGTCCTGCCCAGCTCCCAGTCCCGCACAACAGCCCCCCCAACGTCGGCTTAGAACGATCATGACCGACCGTACTCGGGGGTGCCGGGGATGGAACGGGCCCCTGACCGCTCTCCGGAGTGGTCAGGGGCCCGATGGCTCGGCTGCCGCAGGAAGCCGGGAGGGCCCCCTTCTGCGAACGGTCAGCCGAGACCGTTCTCGATGGCGGTGATCAGCTCACCGTTCGGCGTGTCTCCGCTGAGCTCCCAGAAGAAGGCGCCGGCCAGCCCCTCGTCCTGGGCGTAGGCCATCTTCCCGCCGATGGTGGACGGCGTGTCGTAGCTCCACCACTGGCTGCCGCACTTGGCGTAGGCGGTGCCGGCGACGGTGCCGGTCGCGGGACACCGGCTCTTGAGGACCTTGTAGTCCTCGATGCCGGCCTCGTAGGTGCCGGGTGCGGCGCCCGTCGCGGTTCCGCCCGGTTCGGACTGGGTGACGCCCGTCCAGCCGCGGCCGTAGAAGCCGATGCCGAGCAGCAGCTTGCTCGCCGGGACGCCCTTGGCCTTCAGCTTGGCGATGGTCTCGGCCGAGTTGAAGCCCTGCTGCGGGATGCCCGGGTAGGACGTGAGCGGCGAGTGCGGTGCCGTCGGCCCCTGGGCGGCCCATGCGCCGAAGTAGTCGTAGGTCATCGGCATGAACCAGTCGGCGTGCCGGGCGGCGCCCGCGTAGTCGGTCGCGTCCATCTTCCCGCCGGGGCTGGCGTCGGCGGTGATCGCGGCGGTCACGAGGTTGCCGGAGCCGAACCGGGACCGCAGCGCCGACAGCAGGTTCCCCAGCGCGTCCGGGCCGCTGCTGTCGCAGCTGAGGCCGCACGCGTTCGGGTACTCCCAGTCGATGTCGATGCCGTCGAACACGTCCGCCCAGCGCGGGTCCTCGACCAGGTTGTAGCAGGACTCGGCGAACGCGGCCGGGTTCTGCGCGGCCTGCCCGAACCCGCCGGACCACGTCCAGCCGCCGAACGACCAGACGACCTTCAGGCCCGGGTGCATCTGCTTCAGCTTGCGGAGCTGGTTGAAGTTGCCGCGCAGCGGCTGGTCCCAGGTGTCGGCGACGCCGTCGACGCTGTCCGCCGCGGTGTACGCCTTGTCGGTCGCCGCGTAGGCGTCGCCGATGGTGCACTTGCCGCCCTGGACGTTGCCGAACGCGTAGTTGATGTGGGTGAGCCTGTCGGCGGAGCCGCTCGTCTCGATGTTCTTGACGTGGTAGTTGCGCTGGTAGACGCCCCACTCGGCGAAGTACCCGATGACCTTGCCGCCGGCGTTCCCGGGGTCGCCGCCCTCGCTGGTGGTGACCGAGACGGCGCCGGACGCGGGGGAGGTGTTCCCGGCCGCGTCCCGGGCCCGGACGGTGAACGTGTAGGCGGTCCCGGCCGACAGGCCGCCCACGGTCGCGCCGGTGCCGGTCACCGAGGCGGCCTTCGCCGCGCCGTTGTAGACGTCGTACCCGGTCACGCCGACGTTGTCGGTTGCGGCGTTCCACGCCAGCGAGACGCTGGTGGCGGTCTTGCCCGTGGAGCGGAGGCCGGACGGGGCGGCCGGGGCCTCCTCGTCGTCACCGGGGCCGCCGGGGCCGCCGGACCCGTCGCAGGCGGCGCCGTTGACCGTGCAGCCGGTCAGCCAGCCGGGGCCAAACCCGTTGAACCCGAAGCTGGTGCTGGCACCGGCGGCGAGTGTCGCGTTCCAGCCCGGGTTGGTGAACGTGTAGTGGTCGCCCGAGACGGTCCTTGTGGCGTTCCACGCGGTCGTGATGGCCGTGCCGGACGGCAGGTCCACCTCGACGGTCCAGCCGTTCAGGGCCGCGTCCGTGCCGTTGGTGACCGTGCACGAGCCCTCGAAGCCGGTGCCCCAGTCCTGGGTCTTGGTACAGGAGGCGGTGACCGTCCCGGCCGACGACGCAGGGGGCGCCGTCAGCAGGGCGGTGGCGACCGCCAGCGTCGTCGCGCCGGCGAGCCCGATGGCCCGCCGTCCGCCCGGTCTTGACATGATTCTCCGTTCGTTCGGCCCCCGGGCAAACAGGAATCCCCGCACTATTCTTAGGAAAGTTTCCTAAGAATTGGCCAGATGGTAACCGGGTGGAACGGTGCGTTCAAGGGGTGCCGGACGTCCCGGCGACGCCCGGAACGGGTGGTCTAAGCGGCTGCCTGCACACGTACGGGCGGACCCTCCGGAAAGAATCTTCAGGGCGTCCCGAACCAGCCGGGGACGTCCAGCCGCCACAGCTCGCCGGGGGTGACCTCGCGGAGATC
The DNA here is from genome assembly GCF_004348575.1 of Actinomadura sp. 7K534. Taxonomy (NCBI): domain Bacteria; kingdom Bacillati; phylum Actinomycetota; class Actinomycetes; order Streptosporangiales; family Thermomonosporaceae; genus Actinomadura; species Actinomadura sp. 7K534. The sequence continues at coordinate 32,053 of NZ_SMKB01000025.1, read as the reverse complement.
GTGCTCCATCGCCCGGACGCGGTCCGCGCCCAGCCGCCGCACCCAGTCGGCCCGGATCCGCTCGAAGATCCGCGCGGAGCGGTCCAGGCAGTCCGCGCCCCTGGCCGTCAGCCGCACGATCTTGCGGCGGGCGTCGGCCGGATCGGCGGTGCGCTCCACGTAGCCCATCCGCTCCAGCGACTCGACCATCTTGCCCGCCGCCTGCTTGGTCACCCCGAGCGACCGGCCGAGCTCCACGGCCGTCGTGCCGGGGCCGACGGCCTGGAGGACGAAGCCGTGCGTCGGCCGCAGGTCGGGATGGCCCTGCGCGGCCAGCTCCGCGTGCAGCTCATCGATGATCACGCGGAAGGCGAGGAAGAGCCGCAGCGGCAGCTCGAAGCCGGGGGCGTCGCTTGACATGAAAGACAACCTCATTGACTATATGGACAACCACATTGTCCAAGTTAGGGGATCGGGGCTCATGACGCTCATCCGCGACGCCGAAAGCCGCCGCACCGAGACGCCCAACGGCACCATGACCACCTTCGCGACGCCCACCCAGGGCGGCACCGACGGCCTCGCCGTCTGGCGCGTCGACATGGCGCCGGGCAGGACCGGCCCGCTGCACGCCTTCGACACCGAGCAGGTCTGGACGTTCCTGCACGGCACCGCCACGATCGACCTGGACGGGCGGAGGCTGGAGGCCGCCGCCGGCGACACCGTCGTCCTGCCCGCCGACGCGCCGCGCCGGCTGACCGCGCCGCCCGGCACCGGGTTCACCGCCGTCGTCGCCGCCCACGCGGGCTGCCTCGCCTACGACCCCGACGCCGTCGTCGACGAGGACAAGTGCGAGATCGCCCCGCAGGGCGACGAGCGCCTCGTCCCGCCCTGGGCCCGGTGACCGCGCCGTCAGGCCCGGCCGCAGGCCGTCAGGCGCCCAGGTAGGCGAGGACGGCGAGCACGCGCCGGTTGTCGTCCTCGGACGGCGGCAGCCCGAGCTTCCCGAAGATGCTGTTGGTGTGCTTGCTGACCGCCTTCTCGGTGACGAACATCTTCGCGGCGATCGCCGCGTTCGACCGGCCCTCGGCCATCAGGCCGAGCACCTCCCGCTCGCGGGGGGTCAGCCCCTGCAGCGGCTCCTCGCGGGTGTGCCGGGTCAGCAGCTGCGAGACCACGTCCGGGTCGAGGGCCGTGCCGCCGTCCGCGACCCGGCGCACCGCCTCCACGAAGACCTGGACGTCCGACACCCGGTCCTTCAGCAGGTAGCCGATGCCGCCGCGGCTGTCGGACAGCAGCTCCCGCGCGTACAGCTGCTCCACGTGCTGCGACAGCACCAGCACCGGCAGCCCGGGGATCTCCCGGCGGGCCTCCAGCGCGGCCTTCAGGCCCTCGTCGGTGAACGTCGGCGGGAGCCGCACGTCCACCACCGCGACGTCCGGGCGGTGCGCGGTCAGCGCCCGCAGCAGCGAGGGCCCGTTGTCGACGGCCTCGACGACCTCGAAGCCGAACGCGCCGAGCAGGCGGATCAGTCCGTCCCGGAGGAGGGCGAGGTCTTCGGCGATGACAACGCGCACGGCAGCTCCATGGTCACGATGGTGGGTCCGCCGGGCGGGCTGGTCACGGCCATCGTCCCGTCGAAGGCCGCCAGCCTCCGCTCGATGCCGCGCATGCCCGAACCCCGCGCGGGGTCCGCGCCGCCCGTCCCGTCGTCTCCGATGATCATAAGCAGCCGGCCGCCGGAGTGCTCGACCTGGATCCAGGCCCGCCGCGCACCCGAGTGTTTCACGGTGTTGGCGAGCATCTCCGCCACCGCGAAGTACCCGGCCGACTCGACGGGCGCGTCGAGGCGTCCCGGCACCCCGATCTCGACGTCCACCGGCAGCGGCAGCGAGAGCGCCAGCGCCCGGACGGCCCCGTCCAGGCCGCGCTCGGCCAGCACCGGCGGATGGATGCCGCGGACCAGGTCGCGCAGCTCGGTCAGCGCGGTGCCGCTGGCGGCGCGGGCCTCGGCGAGCAGCTGCTGCGCGGTCTCCGGGTCGTGCTTCATCATCTCCTCGGCGAGCCCGATGCTCATGCTCAGCGAGACGAGCCGGGCCTGCGCTCCGTCGTGCAGGTCCCGCTCGATGCGGCGCAGCTCGGCGGCGGAGGCGTCCACGGTCTCCGCGCGCGTCTCGGTGAGCCGCTGGACGCGCTCGGTCAGCGCGGCCTGCGTCGGCGACAGCAGCGACCGGCAGAACAGCGCGTGCGCCTTCAGGAACGCCCCGCCCAGCGGGACGGACGCCGCCGTCATCGCGGCGGCGAGGACGATCGTCCCCGCGATGCCCGCCGCGCCGTAGTCGGTGATCAGCCAGAACGGGCCCCAGCCGTAGTCGGTCAGCAGCGCGATCCACCACGCCGCGAACATGCCCTCCAGCCCGTACACGGTCAGGCCCGCCGCCAGCACTCCGAGGACGAGCGCGACCGGCACGTTCAGCAGCGACCACAGCAGGTCCCGCCACGTCGCCGGGTCGCCCAGCACCCATCTGAAGCGCGCGACCGGGCCGGACGTACCGGCTGGTTCCGGCCGGTACGGCACCGGTATCCGCACGCCGTGCCAATTCGCGGCCAGGTCGCGCTGCAGGTTCGCCACCGCGCGGATCGCCAGCAGCACCGCCGGCGCCAGCACCACCCCGACGCCCAGCGGGACGAAGGCGATCGACAGCACGGCGAGGATGAACAGCGGCAGGTTCAGCGCGTACGCGAGGACGATCTGGGCCACTCCCCGGAGGACGTTGGCGACCACTCCCCGGGCGAGCCCGCCCGTCCGGCCGATGAATGGCTTGCCGTCGTCCACCAGTCCTCCAGGGTTCCTCCGGGAGACCCGCCGCGCGGTCCCGCTGTGCCCATTGTGTCGCCGGACCCCGGGCCGCCCAGTAGGGGAAAGTCCCCGATCGGGGCGGATCATGGGGGAGTTGGCTCTACCCTCTGCGGGGAACCGGCGGGGTGCCCGACCGGGCCGTCATGCCCCGCCGACAAGACAACGAAGGCCCGTTCCCTGGACAATGCACGCTGACATCCAGGGGAGAAAGCGAATCCAAGCTGTGACAGCGACCACCAGCCAGACGTCCACCGGCCAGCAGGGCTCCCAGCCCGGGGTCCGGCCCATCACCCAGCGCATCGCCGAGGAGATCGGCGTCGGCGAGGGGCAGGTGCGGGTCGCGGTGGACCTGCTCGACGGCGGGGCCACCGTCCCGTTCATCGCCCGCTACCGCAAGGAGGCGACCGGCACCCTCGACGACGCGCAGCTCCGCGCGCTGGAGGAGCGGCTGCGCTACCTGCGCGAACTGGACGAGCGGCGCGCCGCCATCCTGGAGTCGATCGAGTCGCAGGGCAAGCTCACCGACGAGCTGCGGGCCCGGATCACCGAGGCCGACTCCAAGGCGCGGCTGGAGGACATCTACCTCCCGTACAAGCCGAAGCGGCGCACCAAGGCGCAGATCGCCCGCGAGGCCGGTCTCGAACCGCTCGCCGAACTGCTGCTGGGCGACCCGTCCCACGACCCGCAGGCCGCCGCCGGCGACTACGTGGACGCGGACAAGGGCGTCGCCGACGCGGCCGCGGCGCTGGAGGGCGCGCGGGCCGTCCTCGTCGAGCGCTTCGCCGAGGACGCCGACCTCATCGGCGCGCTGCGCGAACGCATGTGGAGCCGGGGCCGGGTCGTGTCCCGCGTCCGGGACGGCAAGCAGGAGGCGGGCGCGAAGTTCGCCGACTACTTCGAGTTCGCCGAGCCGTTCACGAAGCTGCCCTCGCACCGCGTCCTCGCGCTGTTCCGCGGCGAGAAGGAAGAGGTCCTCGACCTCGACCTGGAGCCAGAGGAGGCCCCGGAAGAGGGCGCCCGCAGCTCGTACGAGGCGGAGATCGCCCGCCGGTTCCAGATCGCCGACCAGGGCCGCCCCGCCGACAAGTGGCTGTCGGACGCCGTCCGCTGGGCGTGGCGGACCCGCATCCTCGTCCACCTCGGCATCGACATGCGCACCCGGCTCCGCCAGGAGGCCGAGGACGAGGCGGTCCGCGTGTTCGCCGCGAACCTGCGCGACCTGCTGCTCGCCGCCCCGGCCGGGACCCGCGCCACGATGGGCCTGGACCCCGGCCTGCGCACCGGCGTCAAGGTCGCCGTCGTGGACGCCACCGGCAAGGTCGTCGCCACCGACACCATCTACCCCCACGAGCCCCGCCGGAAGTGGGACGAGTCGATCGAGACGCTCGCGCGCCTGGCCCGCGAGCACAAGGTCGACCTGGTCTCCATCGGCAACGGCACCGCGTCCCGGGAGACCGACAAGCTCGCCGCCGACCTGATCGCCCGGCACCCCGACCTGAAGCTCACCAAGATCATGGTGTCGGAGGCGGGCGCGTCGGTGTACTCGGCCTCCGAGTACGCCGGGCGCGAGCTCCCCGGCATGGACGTCTCGCTCCGCGGCGCCGTGTCCATCGCCCGCCGCCTCCAGGACCCGCTCGCCGAGCTGGTCAAGATCGACCCGAAGTCGATCGGCGTCGGGCAGTACCAGCACGACATCTCCGAGGTGAAGCTGTCCCGCTCGCTCGACGCCGTCGTCGAGGACTGCGTGAACGCCGTCGGCGTCGACGTCAACACCGCGTCCGCGCCGCTGCTCACCCGCGTGTCGGGCATCGGCGAGGGGCTCGCGGAGAACATCGTCGCCCACCGCGACGCCAACGGGCCGTTCCGGACCCGCCGCGGGCTGAAGGACGTCCCGCGGCTCGGCCCCAAGGCGTTCGAGCAGTGCGCGGGCTTCCTGCGCATCCCCGGCGGGGACGACCCGCTCGACGCGTCCAGCGTGCACCCGGAGGCGTACCCCGTCGTGCGCCGGATCCTGGACACCGCGGGCGAGGACATCAAGGCGCTCATCGGCAACACGGCCGCCCTGCGCTCGCTGAAGCCGGCGGAGTTCGTCGACGACACGTTCGGGCTGCCGACCGTCACCGACATCCTCGCCGAGCTGGAGAAGCCCGGCCGCGACCCGCGCCCGGCGTTCAAGACCGCCACCTTCAAGGAGGGCGTCGACAAGCTCGCCGACCTCGAACCCGGCATGATCCTGGAGGGCGTCGTCACCAACGTCGCCGCGTTCGGCGCCTTCGTGGACGTGGGCGTCCACCAGGACGGGCTGGTCCACATCTCCGCGATGTCGGACAAGTTCGTGTCGGACCCGCGCGACGTCGCCAAGCCCGGCGACATCGTCCGCGTGAAGGTCCTGGACGTCGACCTCCAGCGCAAGCGCATCTCCCTCACGCTCCGCCTGGACGACGAGCCCGGCCGCGACCGGCAGGGCGGAGGCCGGCAGGGCGGGGGCAGGCGCGGGGAGCAGCGTGACCGCGGCGACCGCCCGAACCGTCCCGGCGGTCAGGGCGGCGGCCGCGGCGGTCAGGGCGGGGCGCGCGGTGGCCAGGGCGGTGGCGGCCAGGGCGGTGGCGGCCAGGCCAGAGGCGGGCAGGCAAGAGGCGGCCAGGGACGAGGCGAGCAGGGACGAGGCGAGCAGCAGGGACGAGGCGAGCAGGGACGAGGCGGCCGCGGCGGTCAGGGCGGCGGCGGGGCCTCCGGCGGCGGCGCGATGGCCGACGCCCTCCGCCGCGCCGGTCTCGACAAGGGCCTCCCGGGCAAGGGCGGCGGCAAGCGCTGAGGTCCGCGCGCCCGGTCCCGGTCTTGCGTGCGGCAAGGCCGGGGCCGGCCCGCCGGGCCCCGGAGGTCAGTCGCTGAAGCCGCGCCAGCGTCCGTCCGCGCCGGACTCCGTGGGCGGCTCCGGACGGACGGGGCGGCGTGGCGGCCGCGGCCACGCCGCCGACTCCTGCCGGTCGTACGGGCCCCGGCCGAGCGGATCCTGCGCGTACGGCGAACGCTGCGGCGGCACCTGCTGCTCCGGCACCTGCTGCTCCGGTATCTGCTGCTCGGTCGCCTGCTGGTGCGGAGACGCGTACCGGCCCTGCTCGGGACGGCTGAACTGCGGCCCGCCGAGGGCCGGGCCGCCCAGCCCCGGATCGCCGAAGGGGTCGCGCGCGGACGCGGCGTCCTCGCCGGCGGAGTCGCGCGGCGCCTCCGCGACCGGCCGGTGCTGCGGGAACTGCAGGACCGCGATCGCGCCCAGCGTCAGGGCCCCCAGCCGCATCGCGGAGTACGTCCCGTCCTGCGGCCACGCCTCGCCGTACATGAAGGTGCCCATCGTCAGCAGGTACGTCTTGGCGGTGACCGTCATCACGGTCGCCACGATCGACACGCGGCAGCGCTGGAACGCCATCACCATGATCCCGAACCCGATGGCCGCCGCGAGCACGGTGAGGTAGGGCCACGGCGTCAGCGCGATCCGCAGGCCGGCGGCGTCCGCGTGGTCGCTCCACCCCTTGATCGCCAGCTCGGCGGTGCCGACCGGGAAGCCCGAGCTCAGCCCGTAGGCGATCCCGGTGATGGGGCGGGCGTGCCGGCCGTCCGGCCGGTAGTCGCCGAGGACCAGGATCAGGATCGGCACCGCGACCGCCGGGGCGACCACCACGGCGACCTTCCAGAGCGGCGCGCCCGCCGAGGCGATCGGCTCGTCCCCGCCGACGGAGGCGGTGAGCAGCAGGATCGCCCCGCCGATCAGGACCAGGCTCAGCCACTCACGCGGCGTGAGCCGCTCTCCGAAGAACGCCAGTGCGATGAGCAGCAGCGGGACCATGCCGGACATGAAGATCGGCACCGCGGTGGAGAGCGGCAGCCTGCTGAGCGCCAGGATCTGCAGGCCGAGCCCCGAGAGCACGAACGCGAGCGCCGCCAGGAAGACCCAGTTGGTGACGATCGTCCAGGTCATGTGCAGGATGCGGTTCCCCCGGATAGGGGCCATCCGGTCCGCCGCGAGCTTGAAGACGGCGAACCCGAGGTAGTAGAGACCGGTCGCACTGAAGGCCGCAGCTATCCCGTTCATCCCGGACGAGTATGGGGGTTCCGATCACTTATGTCACTGCCTGTACGGGATCGTTGACACGGATTGGCCGGTCTTGTGGGCGTCCGATGTCCGCACCCCGCGCCGCTACCCCATAGACTTGGCCGCGCGAAGGCGCGGAGCCGTATTCGGCGTGCCCGTGCCGCTGAGAGACTGACCGGCTGAGAGACGACGCAGACGGACCGGGTAACAGGTCCGTAGGCGTGCAGGCCGAGGGGCTCGCAGGCAAGCTCGCAGGCAAGAAGGCAGCACGCGTCGAACGCCGCGGCCGAGACAGCGCCCGATCAAGGAGACCTACCCCAGTGAAGACCGATGTCGAGGAGCTCACCCCCACGCGGGTCAAGCTCACCGTCGAGGTTCCGTTCGACGAGCTCAAGCCGAACCTCGACAAGGCGTACAAGGAGATCTCGCAGCAGGTGCGGATCAAGGGCTTCCGGCCCGGCAAGGTCCCGGCACCGCTGATCGACAAGTACGTCGGCCGGGGTGCGGTCCTGCAGGAGGCCGTCAACGACGCGCTTCCCGAGCTGTACGGCCGCGCCGTCGAGGAGTCCGAGCTCTTCGTCCTCGGGCAGCCCGACGTCGAGGTGACCGAGCTGGACGACGGCACCCAGTTCGCGTTCACCGCCGAGGTCGACATCCGGCCGAAGTTCGAGGTGCCCGACTACGACGGCCTCGAGGTCGTGGTGGACGACGCCGAGGTCACCGACGAGCAGGTCGACGAGACGATCGGCAACCTGCGCGAGCGGTTCGCGTCCCTCACCAACGCCGAGCGCGCCGCCGAGGAGGGCGACTTCGTCACCATCGACCTCGTCGCCAAGATCGACGGCGAGGAGATCGAGGACGCCTCCACCAGCGGCTACTCCTACGAGGTCGGCAGCAAGTCGGCCATCGAGGGCCTGGACGAGGCGCTCGTCGGCCTCTCCGCCGAGGAGGAGAAGACGTTCACCGGCACCCTGGTCGGCGGCGAGCGCGCCGGCGAGGAGGCCGAGATCACCGTCACCGTGCAGAGCGTCAAGGTGAAGAACCTGCCCGAGCTGGACGACGAGTTCGCCCAGCTCGCCAGCGAGTTCGACACCATCGACGAGCTGCGCGACGACGTCCGCGCCCGGCTCGGGCGCCAGGTCAAGATGCAGCAGCTGTCCGAGGCGCGCGACAAGGCCCTCGAGGCGCTGCTGGAGAAGGTCGACATCCCGCTCCCCGAGAAGATCGTGGAGGAGGAGGTCGGCCGCCGCAACCAGCAGCTGGAGCAGCAGCTGCAGATGGCCGGCATGACCAAGGAGGACTACCTCTCCGGCGAGGAGAAGACCGAGGAGGAGTTCGACACCGAGGTCGCCGACGCCGCCCGGCTCGCGGTCAAGGGCGGGTTCGTCCTCGACCAGCTCGCCGTCCAGGAGGAGCTCAACGTCGAGAACGAGGAGCTCAGCGAGTACGTCGTCACCCAGGCGATGCAGATGGGCGTGCAGCCGCAGCAGCTCGCCGAGTACCTCACCCAGAACAACCAGCTCCCGGCGATCGTCTCGGAGGTGCTGCGCAACAAGGCGCTGAACCTCGTCGTCGAGCACGTCACCGTGAAGGACGAGTCGGGCAACGAGATCGACGTCGACGCCCTGCAGCGCGAGCTGAACGGCGAGACGGGCGAGACCGTCCAGGCCGAGGAGGCCGCCGGGGAGGACGCCGGCGAGCCGGCGGCCGAGAAGTCCGAGAAGTCCGAGGACGCTGAGGACGCCGCTGCGGAGGCCCCGGCCGCCGAGGCGAAGGACCCCGAGGACGCGCAGGACAAGGACTCCTGAGCCGCCCTGGACGTTCCCTGAGGCATCGAACGGCCCCGCACCCGGAAACCGGGTGCGGGGCCGTCCTTTGGGCGGCGTGAACCGGGGGATGGGGAGAGGGACCCGGGGGCGGTGCCGCGCCGGCGGGGAGCGCCGGGAGTGTCCGTCCTGTCCGGACCGTCCGGCGGCGCGCGGGTACGCCCCTGGCGAAAAGGCGGCCCCCACGGCTTAAGCGGCCCCGTACGCGCGTTAATGTCCAAGCATCCGAACCGATTAAAAGGACCGGAGGAACACCGGTGAGCATGCCTCCGACTTTCGACGAGTCGTCGCGGATCCAGGCGCGGGTCGCCGAGGCGCCCCTGTTGCCTCTGGGCGACCAGCTGTTCCAGCGGCTGCTGCGCGAGCGGATCGTCTTCCTCGGCCAGCAGGTCGACGACGACATCGCCAACCGCATCTGCGCGGAGCTGCTGCTGCTGTCCGCCGAGGACGGCCGACGCGACATCACGCTCTACATCAACTCGCCCGGTGGCTCCGTCACCGCCGGCATGGCGATCTACGACATCATGCAGTACGTCCCGAACGACATCGTCACGGTCGGCATGGGGCTGGCCGCGTCGATGGGGCAGTTCCTGCTGTGCGCCGGGACGCAGGGCAAGCGCTACGCCCTGCCGCACGCGCGCATCATGATGCACCAGCCGTCCGGCGGCATCGGCGGGACGGCCTCCGACATCAAGATCCAGGCCGAGCAGATGCTGTACGTCAAGCGGACGCTCGCCGAGAAGATCGCCGAGCACACCGGCCAGGACCTCGCGCAGATCGAGCGCGACTCCGACCGCGACCGCTGGTTCACCGCCGACGAGGCCAAGGACTACGGGTTCGTCGACCACGTGGTGCTCAGCGCCACCCAGGTGCCCTCCGAGGGCACGGTCTCCTGACGACCTGATCATCTATCGGAGGCACACAGTGAGCGACCTCATCCGACCCGGCTTCAGCGGTCTGGTCCCGGGGGGCGAGTCCCCGACGCCGGCACAGAGCCGCTACATCATTCCGTCGTTCGTCGAGCGCACCACGTACGGGGTCAAGGAGATGAACCCGTACAACAAGCTGTTCGAGGAGCGCATCATCTTCCTCGGCGTGCAGATCGACGACGCGTCGGCCAACGACGTGATGGCCCAGCTGATCACGCTGGAGTCGATCGACCCCGACCGCGACATCAGCATCTACATCAACTCGCCCGGCGGCTCGTTCACCGCCATGACGGCGATCTACGACACGATGCAGTTCGTCAAGCCCGACATCCAGACGGTCTGCATCGGCCAGGCCGCCTCGGCCGCCGCCGTGCTGCTCGCGGCCGGGACGCCGGGCAAGCGGGCCGCGCTGCCCAACTCGCGGATACTGATCCACCAGCCCGCGACGGAGGGCACCTACGGCCAGTCCAGCGACATAGAGATCCAGGCGCGCGAGATCATGCGGATCCGCGAGCTGCTGGAGAGCATCCTCGCCGAGCACAGCGGCAAGAGCATCGACGAGGTCCGCCGGGACATCGAGCGCGACAAGATCCTCACGGCGGACGAGGCGAAGGACTACGGCCTCATCGACGATGTCTTCGCCAGCAGGAAGCGCAAAGCCGAGGTAGTGTCGTCCTGAGACGGCACGAGGACGAGGGAGTCCCCGAGCCCGGTCGCCACACTTCCGGGCGAGGGGCTTTCCAAGTCCGTCGGAGGCGGTAACGTCGATTCCAACGTCGAGAGCCTTCGGGACGCAACCGAGCTGCGCCGCATCCTCCAGGGCGGGCGGCCCCACGAAAAGGAGACAGTTGGGTGGCACGCATCGGCGACGGTGGTGATCTGCTGAAGTGCTCGTTCTGCGGTAAGAGCCAGAAGCAGGTCAAGAAGCTCATCGCGGGTCCGGGCGTGTACATCTGCGACGAGTGCATCGATCTCTGCAACGAGATCATCGAGGAGGAGCTCTCCGAGACCTCCGACCTCAAGTGGGACAACCTGCCCAAGCCGCGGGAGATCTACGAGTTCCTGGACTCCTACGTCATCGGGCAGGACACGGCGAAGAAGGCGCTGTCCGTCGCCGTGTACAACCACTACAAGCGGATCCAGTCGGGCGACACCGGCAGGGACGACCCGGTCGAACTGGGCAAGTCCAACATCCTGCTGCTGGGCCCCACCGGATCCGGCAAGACGCTCCTCGCGCAGACCCTCGCCAAACTCCTCAACGTCCCGTTCGCGATCGCGGACGCCACGGCGCTGACGGAGGCCGGATACGTCGGGGAGGACGTCGAGAACATCCTCCTCAAACTGATCCAGGCGGCCGACTACGACGTCAAGAAGGCCGAGACCGGGATCATCTACATCGACGAGGTCGACAAGATCGCCCGCAAGAGCGAGAACCCGTCGATCACCAGGGACGTCTCGGGTGAGGGCGTCCAGCAGGCCCTGCTCAAGATCCTGGAGGGCACCACCGCGAGCGTCCCGCCGCAGGGCGGACGCAAGCACCCCCATCAGGAGTTCATCCAGATCGACACCACGAACGTGCTGTTCATCTGCGGTGGCGCGTTCGCCGGCCTGGAGAAGATCGTCGAGTCCCGGGTCGGGAAGCAGGGCATGGGCTTCGGCGCCCAGATCCGCTCCAAGTCCGACTTCGAGGAGTCGTCGGCCATCTTCGGCGACGTCATGCCGGAGGACCTGCTGAAGTTCGGGCTCATCCCCGAGTTCATCGGCCGGCTCCCGGTGATCACGTCCGTCCACAACCTGGACCGCGACGCCCTGATCAACATCCTCACCGAGCCGAAGAACGCGCTGGTGCGCCAGTACCACCGCCTCTTCGAACTCGACGGCGTCGACCTGGAGTTCACCGACGACGCCCTGGAGGCGATCGCCGACCAGGCCATCCTCCGCGGCACCGGAGCCCGCGGGCTCCGCGCCATCATGGAGGAGGTCCTGCTCTCGGTGATGTACGAGGTGCCGAGCCGCCAGGACGTCGCCCGCGTCGTGATCACCCGCGAGGCCGTCCTGGAGCATGTCAACCCGACCCTCGTCCCACGCGACCGCCCGAAGCGCGAGCCGCGCGAGAAGAGCGCCTGACCGGGGCGAACGGCCGGCCGAGCGCCGAGGCGGTCGTGGCCGCCGCCGGGCGGCACATCCGCCGCGCCGGGCGCGTGGACGGCCGGCTGTTCGCCGCGGCCCACGCGGAGCCGCGCCCGCGGCGACGCCTTTTTCGGGACGCCTGAGGAGCTCGCCGAGTACGGGCGCGGGTGAGCGGGCGGGGTCAGTGCCGCGATTCGCCGAGGCCGGCCTCGCGGGCCACGACGATCGCCTGCGCGCGGTCGGCGACGTGCAGCTTCATGAAGATGTTCGAGACGTGGTTGCGGACCGTCTTCTGGCTGAGGAAGAGGGTTCCGGCGATCTCGGCGTTGTTGCGGCCCTGGGCGATCAGCGCGAGCACCTCGCGTTCGCGTTCGGTGAGCTCCGGGAACGCGGCCCGGCGCGGGTCGGGCATGTCGGTGAAGTACGTCAGGACGCGGCGGGCTATCTCGGGGCCGTAGATGGCCTCGCCCGCGGCGACCGCCTTCACCGCGCGGGCGATCTCCTCGGCGCCGGACTCCTTCAGCAGGTAGCCGCGTGCGCCGGCGCGCATCGCCGCGAACACCGAGTCGTCGTCGCGGAACATCGTCAGGACCAGGACGCCGATGCGCGGGCTGGTGCGGGTGATGGTGCGGGTGGCCTCGATGCCGTTGCCGCCGGGCATGTGGAGGTCCATCACGACGACGTCCGGCTGCAGCTCGGCCGACAGCCGCACCGCGTCCGGGCCGTTCTCGGCCTCGCCGACGACCTCCACCCCCAGCGCGTGCAGCAGCCCCTTGAGGCCCTGCCTGAACACCGGGTGGTCGTCGGTGATGAGAACACGGATGTTCTCGCTCATCTACGCCCGCCCTTCCCCATGGAAGGCCGATGGTACTCCGCCGCGGCCAGCGGCAGCCGGGCCGAGACCAGGGTCCCGCCGCCGTTGCGGGACGTGATCACGCAGTGGCCGCCGACCTCCGCGGCCCACTCCTTCATCGCGGCCAGCCCGCGCCGCGACCCCGGCTGCCCGCCGTTGCGGGACGAGTCGGGGAGCCCCGGGCCGGTGTCGGCCACCACGATCCGCAACTCGGTGTCCCGGGACAGCCGGACCGTCGCGGTGCTCCCCGGCGCGTGCAGCCGGACGTTCGTCAGCGCCTCCTGCACGATCCGGTACGCCGCCACCTCCACCGCCGCGGGCAGCTCCAGGTGCTCGTCGTCGAACCGCACGTCCACCCGCTCGCAGCAGCCCTCGGCGATCGACTCGATGGCGGCGACGAGCCCCAGGTCGTCCAGCGCGGGCGGGCGCAGGCCGTGCGCCAGGTCGCGGATCTCCCCGACGGCCGTGGCGAGCCGGTCCCGGACGTCGGCGAGCAGCGGGTCCATCCGCTCCGGCTCGACGGCGAGCGTGATGCGCGCCGCGTCCAGCGACATCGCGAGGCTGGCCAGGGTCGGCCCGAGCCCGTCGTGCAGGTCGTGCCGCAGCCGGCGCCGCTCCTCCTCCCGGCTGGCGAGGATCCGCTCCCGGGAGCGCTGCAGGTCGGCGGTGAGGCTGCGGAGGTGAGGGAGGGTCGCGGCACGTGCCGTCACGGCCCCCGCGGTGAACGCGCCGGCCAGCACGGCGGCGCGTGCCAGTACCGCTCGCATCCCGTCCCTCTCCCTTCGCGCCCCGCCGTCGCGGACGTTTTCCGCCACCCTTTCCGGTGCGGCGACCCGGTGTCAGGTGACCTGTGTCCCGACCCTCACGGGAAACGCTTCCCGACCCGGTCCGCGATCGGTCGCCGCGCCGGGCGGGCCGTGCGGCGGGGGCGTGGCCGCGGGCTCTCCGTGCGCCTGCCCGGTGGGCCTGGCACACGTCCGGCCCCCGTAGAATCTTCAGCCGTGACACAGCCCAGTACTGAGCGCGGCCAGGGGGCCGCAGCGGACGTCGACCTGCCCACCCAGTACCGTCCGGCGGACGTTGAAGGCCGCCTCTACGAGCGGTGGGTATCGGAGGGGCTGTTCACCGCCGACCCCGGCCGTGCGCCCGGCCGGCCGCACTTCTCGGTCGTGATCCCGCCGCCGAACGTCACCGGCTCGCTGCACATGGGGCACGCGCTCGACCACTCGATCCAGGACGCCCTGGTCCGCCGGCACCGGATGCTCGGCCACGAGACGCTGTGGCTGCCCGGCATGGACCACGCGGGCATCGCCACCCAGAACGTGGTGGAGCGCGAGTTGGCCAAGGAGGGCGTGTCGCGGCACGACCTCGGGCGCGAGGCGTTCGTCGAGCGGGTGTGGGAGTGGAAGGCCGAGTCCGGCGGGCGGATCCTCGGGCAGATGCGCCGCCTCGGCGACAGCGTCGACTGGACGCGCGAGGCGTTCACGATGGACGACGCACGTGCCACCGCCGTCCGGACGATCTTCAAGCGGCTGTTCGACGACGGGCTGATCTACCGGGCCGAGCGCATCATCAACTGGTGCCCGCGCTGCCTGACGGCCCTGTCGGACATCGAGGTCGAGCACGAGGACGTCGACGGCGAGCTGGTGTCGATCCGGTACGGGTCCGGCGAGGACGGGATCGTCGTCGCGACCACGCGGGCCGAGACGATGCTCGGCGACACCGCGGTGGCCGTCCACCCCGGCGACGAGCGGTACGCGCACCTGGTCGGCCGGGAGATCGAGCTTCCGCTGACCGGCCGCCGCATCCCCGTCGTGGCCGACGAGCACGTCGACCCGGAGTTCGGCACGGGCGCGGTGAAGGTGACCCCGGCGCACGACCCGAACGACTTCGAGATCGGCCGCCGGCACTCGCTGGAATCCCTGACGATCATGGACGAGCGCGGCGTCGTCACCGCGTCCGGCCCGTTCGAGGGGCTCGACCGGTTCGAGGCGCGGCCCGCGGTGGTGGCGGCGCTGCGCGAGCAGGGCCGGATCGTCAAGGAGGTCCGCCCCTACGAGCATTCGGTCGGGCACTGCCAGCGCTGCGCCACGGTCGTCGAGCCGCGCGTGTCGCTGCAGTGGTTCGTGAAGGTCGAGTCGCTGGCGAAGGCCGCGGGCGACGCCGTCCGCGACGGCCGCGTCACGATCCACCCGCCGGAGATGGCGGCCCGCTACTTCGAGTGGGTCGACAACATGCACGACTGGTGCATCAGCCGGCAGCTGTGGTGGGGGCACCGCATCCCGGTCTGGTACGGGCCGGACGGCGAGGTCGTCTGCCCGGGACCGGACGAGGAGCCGCCCGCCGGCTGGACGCAGGACTCCGACGTCCTCGACACCTGGTTCTCCTCGGCGCTGTGGCCGTTCTCGACCCTGGGCTGGCCCGGCGAGACGCCCGAGCTGAAGCGGTTCTATCCGACGTCGGTGCTGGTCACCGGCTACGACATCCTGTTCTTCTGGGTCGCCCGGATGATGATGTTCGGGCTGTACGCGATGGACGGCGTCCAGCCGTTCGACACCATCGCCCTGCACGGGATGGTCCGCGACCAGTTCGGCAAGAAGATGTCGAAGTCGTTCGGGAACGTCATCGACCCGCTCGACTGGATCGACGCGTACGGCGCCGACGCGACCCGCTTCACGCTGCTGCGCGGCGCGAACCCGGGCGGCGACGTCCCGGTGGCGGAGCAGTGGGCCCAGGGGTCGCGCAACTTCTGCAACAAGCTGTGGAACGCGACGCGGTTCGCGCTGATCAACGGCGCCCACGTCCGCGGGAAGATGCCCGCGGAGGTGACGACCGTGGACGCCTGGATCCTGTCGCGCCTCCAGACCGTCATCGCCGAGGTGGACGCGCACCTGGCGGGCTACGACTTCGCGAAGGCGTGCGAGACGCTCTACCACTTCGCGTGGGACGAGGTCTGCGACTGGTACGTGGAGCTCGCGAAGGTCCAGCTCGCGGACGAGCGGGCCGAGCCGACGCGCCGCGTCCTGGGCGAGGTCCTCGACAACCTGCTGCGGCTGCTGCACCCGGTGATCCCGTTCGTCACCGAGGAGCTGTGGACGTCGCTGACCGGGGGCGCCACCGTCGTCACCGCGCCGTGGCCGTCCGCCGAGCCCGCGCGGGCCGACCGGGCGGCGGAGACCGTGGTCGAGTCGCTACAGCGCCTCGTCACCGAGGTCCGCCGGTTCCGCGCCGACCAGGGCCTCAAGCCGGGGCAGAAGGTCGCCGCGTCGCTGGAGTGGGGCGCCTCGCCGCTCGCGGCGCACGAGGAGGGCGTCCGGGCGCTGCTGCGGCTCACCGAGCCGGGCGAGGGCTTCGCGGCCACGGCGTCCCTGCCGGTCGAGGGCGTCGCCGTCCGGCTCGACACCGCGGGCGCCATCGACGTGGCCGCCGAGCGCAAGCGGCTGGAGAAGGACCTCGCCGCCGCCCGCAAGGAGGTCGAGCAGGCGACCCGCAAGCTCGGCAACGAGGCGTTCATGGCGAAGGCGCCCGAGGCCGTCGTCGCCAAGAACCGGGCGCGGCTGGCGCAGGCCGAGGCCGACATCGGGCGGCTGGAGGCGCAGCTCACCGCCCTGCCGGGGTGATGACGCGGAGCGACGGCGCGGTCCGGCCCAGCGAAGGGTCGGCGCGCCCGGCCCGGCGCGGCTACGATCCGGGTGGGCAAGCGGGCTTTTGCCAGGACATGAACCATCAGGAGTGCAATGGCCGAATCACCACCTCGGTCCGACACGCCGGAATCCGCATCCGGTGATGACCTGAACGCGCCGCAGGTCGTCGAGGGCGGGGAAGCTCCGGAGCGGCTCCCTGCCGCGCCGGCGCCCTGGGGCGGCTCGCGTCCGTGGTGGTCGGCCGAATCGGGAGACGGGACGGGTCCGCAGCAGATGCCGATGGGCGCGAACGGAACCGGCCCGCACACGATCCCGGCGGGCCCGAACGGCTCGGGCGCCCACCCGATGGTCGGCGGCACGGGCCCGCACGGAGTCCTGCCGGACGGCACGGGCCCGCTCGGCGTCCTCCCGGACGGTACGGGGCCGCACGGTGTCGTCCCGGACGGCACCGGCCCGCTCCGCGCCGTCCCCGGCCGGGCACCGGCGGGCGCGCCGCCCGGCGGTAAGAAGCGGCTGCCCTGGGTCGTCCTGGGCGCGGGACTGGCCGCCGTCGCGGCCGGTGCCCTGGTGGTGGGCGTGTTCGTGTTCCGGCTGGACGGCGAGGCCGGCGGCAGCGCCGGCCGGGACGCCCGCACCACCGGCGACCCGGCGTCCGGGAAGGTGATCGAGGCGGGCGGGAGCGCGGGCGGCCTCGCCAAGGACCCGCTGACCCCGCCGCAGGCCAGCGCGGCGTACCCGTTCGTCGCGGCGGCGATCAGGGCCGCCGGCATCCCGGTCTCCGAACGCGGCGAGGCCGTCTACGGCGAGGAGCCCGCGCGGCCGGTCAACGTCCTGTTCATGGGCGGTACGGGCCCCGTCGGCGACCCCGAGGAGTTCCTGCAGAAGGTGCAGCCCACGACGTTCATCGCCGGGCAGGACGCCGACCCCGGGAACCGCGGCGGCAAGGCCGTCTGCGGGACGTTCTCCGTCCTCGCCCAGACCCACACCTTCTGCGCGTGGGCGACCCGGGACTCCTACGGCGTCGTGGCCTCCAACCGGGCCACGCTGAACCCGCAGTTCCCGCTGATGGCGGACGTCATGCGCCGGATCAGGAACGACGTGGAGAAGCCGAAGCCCTGAACAGCCGCTCGGTGCCGGCGTCCACCGCGTCCAGGACGAGCCCGGTGAAGTAGCCGGTGCCGAGCGCGACGACGCGGTGCCCGAGCGTCGCGAGGGACTCAGGGGTGACGGCGTCCGGGCCGATGACGTCCCACTCGGGCGGCAGCGCGCGGGTGAACCGCAGGTGCGGCAGCGCGAGCCGCACGAACGTCACGGGCAGCCCGCCCAGTTCGGCGACGGCCCCGTCGAGGTCCTTGTGGTCGGGGAGGCAGACGACGGCGTGGTCGATCGTTCCCCAGGCGCGCCGCGCCTCCGCGAGGGCGGCGGCGATCCCCGTCCGGTCGATGGCGGAGTCGACGAGCAGCCGCGTCGCCGAGCCGGGCACGTCATGCGTGGACAGCCGCCCCGGTAGCGCGACCGACGCCATGACGTCCCGGAGAGTCTCGGCCGGGGGCTCGGCGACGCCGGGAAGGCGCCGGGCCGCGGCGACGCCCAGTTCGGCGCTGGCGCGTCCCAGCCCTGCGGGCAGCAGGTCCGCCGCGAGCCCGCTGCGGCCCTCTGCGACGCGCTCCACGGCACCGAGCGCGCCGGTGACCTCCGGGGACTGCGGCGCCGACAGGACGAGCGTCCCCGGCCCCGCCACACCGAGTTTCTCCCGCGCGATCTCCGCCGCGGTCTCCCCGAGCACGCCGGTGTGTTCGAGGAAGACCGGCGTGATCGCGGCGACGTCCGGCGGGAACAGCGCGACCTCGTCGGACCGTCCGCCCATCCCCGCCTCCAGGACGACCGCGTCCGCTCCGGCGCGCCGCGCGTGCAGGACGCCCGCGAGGGTGAACAGCCCGGCGGGCGACAGGTACCCGGCAGCGGGCGGCGGGAGCGCGGCGACGCCCTCGCCGAGTGCGTCCGCCAGGGAGGCGAGTTCCGCTTCGGAGACTGCGCGGCCGTCCACCCTGATCCTTTCGCGGTCCGTGCGCAGAGAGGGGCTCGTGACCGTGCACACGCGCAGCCCGGCCGCGGCCAGGAATGCCGAAGCGTACGTCGCCGCCGTTCCCTTACCTTTCGACCCCACGACGGTCAGAACGGGCACTTCCGGCGCGAGCAGGCCGAGAACGCCCGCCAGCGCGCGCGCCCGTGCGATATCGCGGGTCTCGCCCGGACCGCGGCCCTCCCATTCCCGGTAGAACACGTCCATGCCTCCAGTGTGGTGCCGGACGGGACCACCGGCACCCGCCGAGTAGGCTCTGTGAACGTGAGCCAGGTACCCGAGCCGACCGACTACCGCAGCACCGTCGCCGCGATCATGGCCCGGGGGGTCGAGTGGGAGATCGACCCCACGCTCGACCGCATCCGGGACCTCGTCGACGTCCTCGGCGAGCCGCACCGCGCCTACCCGGTGATCCACATCGCCGGGACGAACGGCAAGTCCAGCACCGCCCGGCTCATCGAGTCGCTGCTGCGCGAGCGCGGCCTGCGCACCGGGCTGTTCACCAGCCCCGAGCTGACCGCGCTGCGCGAGCGCATCGCGATCGACGGGGAGCCGCTCAGCGAGGAGCGCTTCACCGAGGCGTTCCGGGACGTGCTCCCCTACGTCCAGCTGATCGACGGCAAGCACCAGGCCGGCCTGTCCTTCTTCGAGGTCCTCACCGCGATGGCGTACGCGGCGTTCGCCGACGCGCCGGTCGACGTCGCGGTGGTCGAGGCCGGCATGGGCGGCGCCTGGGACGCCACCAACGTGGCGGACGGCGCCGTCGCCGTGATCACCCCGATCGGGCTCGACCACACCCGCTACCTCGGCGACACGCTGGAGGACATCGCCGGGGAGAAGGCGGGGATCATCAAGCCGCAGTCGGTCGCGGTGCTGGCGCAGCAGCCGGTCGAGGCGGCGGAGGTGCTGCTGCGGCGGGTCGTGGAGACCGGCGCCGCGGCGGCGCGCGAGGGCGTCGAGTACGGCGTGCTGAGCCGCGACATCGCCGTGGGCGGGCAGCAGATCCGACTCCAGGGCCTGCACGGCGTCTACGACGAGATCTTCCTCCCGCTGTTCGGCGAGCACCAGGCCGGCAACGCCGCGACGGCCCTCGCCGCCGTCGAGGCGTTCGCCAGCGGCGCGCCGACCAGGGGGGAGCCGAACCTGGAGGCCGCGACCCGCATCGCGCCCGGCGAGTCCTTCCTCGGCGGGGAGCAGGGGCAGCTCGACCCGGCGCTGGTGCGCAGCGGGTTCGCCAAGTCGCTGTCGCCGGGGCGGCTGGAGGTCGCGCGCACCGGGCCGACCGTCCTGCTCGACTCCGCGCACAACCCGGCCGGGATGGCCGCGACCGTCGCCACGGTCACCGAGTCGTTCGGCTTCACCCGGCTCGCCGGGGTGCTCGCCATCGCCGCCGACAAGGACGTGGCGGGCGTCCTCGACCAGCTGGAACCCGTCCTGGCGGAGCTGGTGGTGACCCGCAACTCCTCGCCCCGCTCGATGCCGCCCGAGGAGCTGGCCGAGCTGGCCGGGAGCATCTTCGGCCCCGAGCGGGTCCATCTCGCCCCGCGGCTGGACGACGCGATCGACCGGGCCATCGGGCTCGCCGAGGAGACCGGCGAGTACCGCGGCGCCGGCGTCCTGATCACCGGTTCGGTGGTCACCGCCGGCGACGCCCGGACACTCCTGCGCGTAGCGGAAGGACGGTGACGGCCGCATGAGCGCCGACAGGACCGCCGACAGGGCCGCCAACCCGGCGCGGACGCTGTTCGCCACCGTGCTGGCCTGCGAGGCCATCGTGATCGCCCTGGCGATCCCGGTGGCGGTGTCCATCATGGACGTCGACGGCGGCACCGCCGGCGCCGTCTGCGGCGGCCTGGCCGTCGCCTGCCTGGTGCTGGCCGGGCTGCTGCGCTTCCCGTGGGCGGTCGCGGCCGGGACCGTGCTGCAGGTCCTGATCATCGCGACCGGGTTCATGGTGCCCGCCATGTTCTTCCTCGGCGCCGTCTTCGGCGCGCTCTGGGGGACGGCCATTTGGCTCGGACGCAAGGCGGCGGCCGTTCAGGCGCGCTAAATTCGCGGGGGACCGCACCCCCTTTCCATCCGCCGGGCCGGCGAACCGAATTAATCCGCTGAATCCGGCATTCTTCCCTTTCCGGAAAAAGCGCGTTCGGTGGATGGCGACCCGGCGAAGGAGCGGGGCCCTGTCCGAAGAAGCGCCGTCCACCGGCGCGCCGAACACACCGTCCGCGAGCGCGCCGCCGGAGGGCGGGGCCCGGACGCGGCTCGCGGCGCTCGGCGCCCTGCTGCCGGCCCTCACCGCGCTGCCCGCCGCCGTGCTCGTGGTCCCCGACGCCGTCTACAACGTCGTCCCCGCCGCGGCGAGCGCGCTCGCACTCGGCGACGCCGAGGTCCCCGCCCTGCTGCGCGCCACCGGCTGCGCCCTCCCCGCCCTCCTGCTCACGGTGCCGCTCGCCGCCCTGGCCGCCCGCCGCCTCCCCGCCTGGGCCGTGCTCGCCACCGGCGCCGCCGTGCTGCTCGCCGGCCTGGTCGCCGCGCGGTTCGTCCCCTCGGTGCCGCTGGTGGCGGCCGTCCGGGCGGTGCAGGGCGTGGGCGCGGGCATCGTGCTCCCCGCCTCCCTCGTCATCGTCTGGGAGCGCGGGAGCCGCGGCCTCACCGCCGCCTGGGCGGGCGTCTTCGCGGGCATGCTGATCCTCGCGATGCCGCTCGCGCTGAGCGCCGTCCCGCCGCCCGCCGCGGGCACGGCCGTCCCCGACTGGCGCGCCGCCCTCGCCCCCGTCTCGTGGCCCGCGGCGGCCGCCGTCATCGCCGCGTCCGGCTACCGGCTACTGCGCGGGCGCTGCTCGTGGGCGCTGCCCGCCGCCCGGCAGGCCGAGCGCGGCGGTCTGCTCCTCCCGCTCGCTCCCACGGCCGGGTTCACGTTCCTCGCCGTCGTCGCCGCGCACGACTGGTCGCCCGGCGCGCGGCTGGTCGTGGCGGTGGCCGCGCTCGCCGCCCTGCTCGCCCTCGCGGTCGCCGGCGGGCGGGACGCCGCGGCGGGCAGCCCGGAAGGATGCGCGATCGTCATGATCGCCGTGGGCCTGCTCTGCCTCCCGGTCGCGGGACCGATGACGGGTCTGCTCTCCGCCACAGCCCACGTCCGGGGCGACGGCGCGGCCGTGCCCGCCCTCCCCTTCGCGCTCGCGGCGGCCGCCGCGGTCGCCGGAGCGCTCGCCTCGACCCGCGCCCCGGCGCGCCGCGCCGTCCCGCTCGGCTACTGCCTGATGGCCACGGGGCTGCTCCTCGGCCTCGCCGGCACCCCGCACGACCGCTGGACGCCGCTCCTGCCGCTCGTCCCGCTCGGCGCGGGCGCCGGGCTCGCGCTCGCCGCCTCCCTGCGCGGCGCGGGCGTCGGCGCCGCGCTCTTCGGCCTGTCCCTGTGCTTCCCGGCGCTGCTGGCCGGGCAGCTCCTCGTGCTGTCCCTGGAGGCATCCAGGCTGACAAGGCAGCGGCCGGTGACCGAGACGCAGCGGGCGGGCGCGCTCCTCGACGCCTACCAACTGTGGCTCGTGATCGCCGCGGGGGCGGCCGTCCTCCTGGCCGCCGCGACCGCGCGCGCACGCGCGCGACGCGCCCCGGCGCACGGCGCGACTCTCCCCGGTAAGGCGTCCGCGGAGCCTGGGGGCGGGTAGTATTCGCGCGCTTGCACAAACCGAAATTCCCAAGGAGAACCACCCGTGTCCGAGCGCACTCTCGTTCTTGTCAAGCCCGACGGCGTCCGCCGCGGCGTCATCGGTGAGGTCATCTCCCGTATCGAGCGCAAGGGCCTGAAGCTCGTCGCGCTGGAACTCCGCACCCTGACCAGGGAAACGGCCGAGTCGCACTACGAGGAGCACGCCAGCAAGCCGTTCTTCGGGGAACTGGTCGAGTTCATCACCGGCGGCCCGCTCGTCGCGATGGTCGTCGAGGGCCCGCGCGCTATTGAGGCGTTCCGCTCGCTGGCCGGCGCCACCGACCCGGTGAGCGCGTCGCCCGGCACGATCCGCGGCGACTTCGCCCTGGAGATCGGGGAGAACGTCGTCCACGGCTCGGACTCCACCTACTCCGCCGACCGCGAGATCAAGCTCTTCTTCCCCGAGCTGGGCTGATCATGTCCAGGCCCAGGGGATCGACCCCTGGGCCGACACTTCCTTTAGTCGCCCGGGCAGGTCAGGGGCCGTTTTTTGGGCGACGCGCGGCGGCGCGCTTACTGCCCGCGGACGCGGCCGCGCGTTACGATGGACAAGCCGCTATACACGCCCGTCAATCATGAAGGGCTCCCTTTCTTCATGGGTAACAAGTTGTCGTTCCTTGGCCGTGACATGGCGGTCGATCTCGGTACTGCCAACACCCTGGTGTACGTGCGCGGGCGTGGCATCGTCCTCAACGAACCGTCCGTGGTGGCGATCAACACCAACACGGGGAAGATCGTCGCGGTGGGCATCGAGGCGAAGCGGATGATCGGCCGCACACCCGGCAACATCGTCGCGGTCCGCCCGCTCAAGGACGGCGTCATCGCCGACTTCGACGTCACCGAACGGATGCTGCGCTACTTCATCCAGAAGGTCCACAAGCGCCGGCACTTCGCCAAACCGCGGATCGTGGTGGCGGTGCCGAGCGGGATCACCGGGGTGGAGCAGCGCGCGGTGAAGGAGGCCGGCTACCAGGCCGGCGCCCGCCGCGTCTACATCATCGAGGAGCCGATGGCCGCCGCGATCGGCTCCGGCCTGCCCGTCTACGAGCCGACCGGCAACATGGTCGTCGACATAGGGGGCGGCACCACCGAGGTCGCGATCATCTCCCTCGGCGGCATCGTCACCAGCCAGTCGGTCCGCGTCGGCGGCGACGAGCTCGACCAGGCGATCATCTCCTTCTCCAAGAAGGAGTACTCGCTGATGCTCGGGGAACGTACCGCCGAAGAGATCAAGATGGCGATCGGGTCGGCCTATCCCGGCGGCGACGAGGAGCCGCACGCCGAGATCCGCGGGCGCGATCTGGTCAGCGGGCTGCCGAAGACCGTGGTGATCTCCGCCGAGGAGGTCCGGCGCGCGATCGAGGAGCCGGTCAACTCCGTGGTGGACGCGGTGAAGACCACCCTCGACAAGTGCCCGCCGGAGCTGTCCGGCGACATCATGGACCGCGGGATCGCGCTGACCGGCGGCGGCGCGCTGCTGAAGAACCTCGACGAGCGGCTCCGCGAGGAGACCGGGATGCCGATCCACCTCGTGGACAACCCGCTCGACTCGGTGGTCCTCGGCACCGGCAAGTGCGTCGAGGACTTCGAGGAGCTCCGGCAGGTGCTCGTACCGGAGCCGCGGCACTGAACACCCCCCGATGGACTAGGACCCGGGCGGACTAGGAAACCGGAGGTCGGTGGGTGAAGGACACCCGGCGCACCCGCGTGGTCCTCGGCGCGCTGCTCGTCGTGGCGCTGGCGATGATCACCATTGACCATCGCGGCGGGGACGACTCCCCGCTGCGCGGCCTGCGCGGCATCGGCGCGACGGTGTTCGGCCCCGTGGAGCGGGCGTCGGCGTCCGTCGTGCGGCCGGTCACCGACACCTTCGAGACGATCGGCGACGCGCCCGGCCAGCGGCGCCGCGCCGACCGGCTGGAGCGCGAGAACCAGGAGCTGCGCGAGCGGCTGCGCGGCGCCCGCATCGACGAGGACAAGGCCGCGCAGCTCCAGCGGCTCCTCGGCACCGCCGGGATGGGCGGCTACAAGGTCCTCGCCGGGCAGGTGATCTCCGCCGGGCAGGGCTTCGAGGACACCGTCACGATCGACGCGGGCAGCCGCAACGGTGTCAAGCGCGACATGACCGTGCTGAGCGCGGAGGGCCTCGTCGGCCGCG
Organism: Actinomadura sp. 7K534; assembly: GCF_004348575.1. Taxonomy (NCBI): domain Bacteria; kingdom Bacillati; phylum Actinomycetota; class Actinomycetes; order Streptosporangiales; family Thermomonosporaceae; genus Actinomadura; species Actinomadura sp. 7K534. The sequence goes on along the minus strand of NZ_SMKB01000025.1, from coordinate 7,795 downwards.
TCATCCGCGTCGGGCCCGCTACGGCGACCGTGCTGCTCGCCACCGACCAGACCTCCTCGATCGGGTCCCGCCTGGAGGGCTCCAAGGAGATCGGGATCGTGCAGGGCGGCGGGCGCCGCGGCCTCGGCGGCCAGAGCGAGACGCCGCTGCGCTTCCAGCTCCTGGACGCCGCCGCCCCGATCCATGTCGGGCAGCGGATCGTCACGCTCGGGTCGCAGGGCCAGCGGCCGTTCGTCCCGGGCGTCCCGATCGGCGTCGTCGAGCGGATCGAACGCTCCACCGGCGGCCTGACCCGCACCGCCTACGTCCGCCCGTTCGTGCGCTTCACCAGCCTGGACGTGGTCGCCGTCGTCGTCGCGCCACCGAAGAGGAACCCCCGGGACGCCGTCCTGCCCCCGAAGCCGAAGCCGCCCGCCACGCCGAGCGCGAGCCCGTCGGCCCGGCCGTCGCAGAGCCCGCGCGGCGACGATCCGTCGCCCCGGCCGAGCGGGTCGCGGAGTCCGTCCACAGAACCGAACGCGGGGGACTGACGTGCTGAACCCACCCGAGGCGTCGCCGGCCGGCCGCACCGCGGTGACCGCGCTGCTGATCGTGGCGGCGCTGATCCTGCAGGTGTCGGTTGCGAACCGGCTGCCGCTGCCCGGCGGCGTCCAGCCCGACCTGGTGCTGCTGGCGGTCGTGGCGCTGGCGCTCGTCGCCGGGTCGATGACCGGGATGGTCACCGGGTTCCTGGCCGGCCTGGCCGCCGACATCATCCCGCCCGCCGACCACACCCTCGGCCGGTACGCGCTGGTGTACTGCCTCATCGGCTACCTGTGCGGCGTCGCGTCCACCGAGATGGACCGGCAGTCGGCCGTGCCGTTCTTCGCCGTCGCCGCGGGCGCCCTCGCCGGGACCGTCCTGTACGCGGGGACGGGGATGATGCTCGGCGACCCGCGCGCCGAGTGGGCGACGGTCTCCAGCATGGTGCCGCTGCAGGTCCTCTACACCGTGCTCGCCAGCCCGTTCGTGGTGTGGGCGGTGCTGCGCGCCACCCGCCGGTACGAACGCGGCGAACGGTCCCGGGGGGACGGCCTCTCCGTGCCCGTCGCCCGCTACCGCGCCATGTCCGGCCGGGGTGGCGGCCTGTGAACTCGCGCACCCACTTCCGCCTCGTCGTCCTGTACGTGATGGTCGGCGCCCTGCTGCTCGTCCTGGTCGGGCGCATGTGGACGCTGCAGGTCCTGGAAGGCGACCACTACCGGGACATCGCCGCCCAGAACCGCATGCGCGACATCGTCGTCCCCGCCCTGCGCGGCATGATCCTCGACGACCGGGGGCGGCCCCTCGCCCGCAACACCAGCTCCCTGGTCGTGTCCGTCGACCGGACCACGCTGTCGCGGCAGGACGACGGCGGCGAGGCCGTCCTGCGGCGCCTCGCGAAGGTCCTCGGGATGTCCCAGGACGAGATCGACAAGCGGAGCCGGCTGTGCAGCCCCACGGTCCAGCGGCCCTGCTGGCCCGGCTCCCCGTACCAGCCGATCCCCGTCGAGGACCACGCCGACCCCCAGCGCGCCCTGCAGATCATGGAGCGCCAGGAGGACTTCCCCGGCGTCACCGCGCAGATCCAGCCCGTCCGGGCCTACCCCGAGCCGGAGGGCGCGAGCGCCGTCCAGACCCTCGGCTACCTGCAGCCCGTCACCCAGGAGGAGCTCGACAAGCGCAAAGGGCTGAAGGTCACCGGCTACAGCGGCGTCGACCTCGTCGGACGCGACGGGCTGGAGGCCCAGTACGACAAGGCGCTGCGCGGGGAGGCCGGCTACCGCCGCGTTCTCGTCGACGCGCAGGGCCGCGTCACCGGCATCGCCGAGAAGAAGGAGCCCGTCCCCGGCAACCACCTCGTGACCAGCATCGACGCCGGGGTGCAGGGCGCGGCCGAGAAGGCGCTGGAAGAGGGGATCAAGGCGGCGCGGCAGGGCGGCCGGCCCGCCGACTCCGGCGCCGCCGTGGTCATGGACGTGCGCACCGGCCGGATGGTCGCGATGGCGAGCTTCCCGAGCTACGACCCGAGCGTCTGGACGGGCGGCATCTCCCAGAAGAAGTACGACGAGCTCCTGGGCGAGAAGAACAACAGCCCCCTGATCTCCCGGGTGACGCAGGGGCAGGGCCCGCCGGGCTCGACGTTCAAGGTCTCGTCGATGGCCGCCGCGGTGAAGGCGGGCTACGACCTGCACGGCACCTACAACTGCCCCGGCTCGTACATGGTCGGCAGCCGCGCGTTCAACAACTTCCAGGGCGCCAACCTCGGCTCGATGAACCTGCACACGGCCCTCGTGAAGTCCTGCGACACGATCTTCTACAAGTTCGCGCACGAGATGTGGCTCCGCAACGGCGGCCGGAACGCCCCGCCGGACGCGAAGAACCCGATGGTGGAGATGGCGCGCGGCTTCGGCTTCGACGCCCGCACCGGGATCGACCTGCCGAGCGAGAGCAGCGGCCGCATCCCCGACGCGCCGTGGAAACGCCAGTACTGGGAGGCGACCAGGGAGGCCAACTGCCGGGGCGCCAAGGAGGGCTACCCGGACGTCGCCAAGACCGACCCGGGCCGCGCCGCCTACCTCAAGGCCATCGCCGCCGAGAACTGCGTCGAGGGCTACGTGTGGCGCGCCGGCGACGCGGCGAACCTGTCGATCGGGCAGGGCAACGTGCTGGTGACACCGCTGCAGCTCGTCCGCGCCTACGCCGCGATCGCCAACGGCGGGAAGCTGTACACGCCGCGCGTCGGCGTCGCGGTCGTCCGGCCCGACGGCTCGGTCGCCGAGCGGATCGACGCCCCGGAGCCCGCGCGGGTGCCCATCGACGAGAAGGTCCTCGCCTACATGCGCAAGGCGCTCGCCGAGGTGCCCACGGACGGCACCGCCGGCGGGGCGTTCGCCGGGTTCGACCTCAAGCGCGTGGGCGTGGCCGGCAAGACCGGGACCGCCGAACGCTACGGCAACGCGGACATGTCCTGGTTCGCGTCCTTCGGTCCGGTGAAGAGCCCGCGCTACGCCGTGGTCGCGATGGTCTCCCAGGGCGGTTTCGGCGCGCAGACGGCCGCGCCCATCGTCCGCAAGGTCTGGGAGGCCATGTACGGCACGAAGGACAGCGAGCCGATCCTGGAGGACGGCAGGCTGCCCACCGACATCCCCAAGCTCCCCGGCTCGGAGACCGCGCCGTGAGCACCGGCCGGGCGGAGGCGGGGCGATGAGCGGGGCCGTCGAGGGCTACGGGGAGCGGCGGCACTGGACCAGCCGGGTCGCGGTGATGCGGCGGCTCGACTGGCCGCTGCTGGTGGCCGTGGTGGTGCTGTCGGTGGTCGGCGCGCTGCTGGTGCGGTCGGCGACGTTCCAGGGGCTGGCCGAGCAGGGCAAGGACCCGGAGGGCTTCGTCAAGCGGCACGTCCTGAACCTGCTGATCGGGTTCGTGCTCGGCGGCGTCGTCACCGTCCTGGACTACCGGCTGCTGCGCGCCTACGTCCCCATCCTGTACGGGGTGGCCTGCGTGGGCCTGGTCGCCGTCCTCAGCCCGCTCGGCGAGACGATCAACGGGTCGCACTCGTGGATCGTGCTCGGCGGCGGGTTCCAGGTCCAGCCCTCGGAGTTCGCCAAGGTCGGCATCGTGGTCCTGCTCGCGATGATCCTCGGCGAGCCGCGCGACGGCGAGATCGGCCCCGGCGTCCGCGACGTCCTGCTCGCGCTCGTGCTGGCCGGCGTGCCCGCGGTGCTGATCATCCTGCAGCCCGACCTCGGCACCACGCTCGTGTTCATCGCGGTGATGTTCGGGATGCTGACGGTGTCCGGCGTGCGCAAGAGGTGGCTCGCCGGACTGGTCGGCGCCGGCGCGCTCGCGATCGCCGCGGTGCTGCTGTTCGGCCTGCTGGAGCAGTACCAGATCGACCGCTTCACGGCGTTCATGAACCCGGAGGCCGACCCGCGCGGCGCCGGCTACAACGCCCGGCAGGCCCGCATCGCGGTCGGGTCGGGCGGCGTGTTCGGCAAGGGCCTGTTCCAGGGCGAGCAGACCGGCGGGCACTTCGTCCCCGAGCAGCAGACCGACTTCATCTTCACGGTCGCGGGGGAGGAGCTCGGCTTCGTCGGCGGCGCCGTCATCGTCGTGCTGCTCGGCGTGGTGCTGTGGCGCGGGCTGCGCATCGCGACCCAGGCCGCCGACCTGTTCGGGACGCTGGTCGCGACCGGCGTCGTGTGCTGGCTGGGCTTCCAGACGTTCCAGAACGTCGGGATGTCGCTCGGCATCATGCCGATCACCGGGCTGCCGCTGCCGTTCGTGTCCTACGGCGGATCCGCCACCTTCGCCAACATGATCGCGTTCGGGCTGCTGCAGGCGGTGCACGTACGCCGCCGCGCCTTCGACTGAGCGGCGGTAGGCTGGGCGTGCATCCCACGTCCCCTGCACAGAGGATTCCGTCATGCCGGTCGAGTCGCTCTTCCCGCGTCTGGAGCCGCTGCTCCCGAGCGTGCAGAAGCCGATTCAGTACGTTGGCGGCGAGCTGAACTCCCAGGTCAAGGACTGGGACGCGGCCGAGGTCCGCTGGGCGCTGATGTACCCGGACGCCTACGAGGTCGGGCTGCCGAACCAGGGCGTCCAGATCCTCTACGAGATCCTGAACGAGCGCGACGGCGTGCTGGCGGAGCGGACCTACTCGGTCTGGCCCGACATGGAGGCCGTCATGCGCGCCAACGGCATCCCGCAGTTCACCGTGGACGCGCACCGCCCGGTCACCGCGTTCGACGTCTTCGGCGTGTCGTTCTCCACCGAGCTCGGCTACACCAACCTGCTGACGGCCCTCGACCTGGCCGGCATCCCGCTGGACGCCGCGGACCGCACCGGCGACCACCCGATCGTCATCGCGGGCGGGCACGCCGCGTTCAACCCCGAGCCGATCGCCGACTTCATCGACGCCGCCGTCCTCGGCGACGGCGAGGAGATCGCGCTCGGCATCACCGAGGTCGTCCGCGAGTGGAAGGCCGAGGGGGAGCCCGGCGGCCGGGACGAGCTGCTGCTGCGCCTCGCCGCGTCCGGCGGCGTCTACGTGCCGCGCTTCTACGACGTCGGCTACCTGCCGGACGGCCGGATCCAGCGGGTCGCGCCGAACCGCCCGGGCGTCCCGTGGCGGATCGAGAAGCACACCGTCATGGACCTCGACCAGTGGCCGTACCCGAAGAAGCCGCTGGTCCCGCTGGCCGAGACCGTCCACGAGCGGTTCAGCGTGGAGATCTTCCGCGGCTGCACGCGCGGCTGCCGGTTCTGCCAGGCGGGGATGATCACCCGTCCGGTGCGGGAGCGGTCGATCACCACGATCGGCGACATGGTCGACCAGGGCCTCAAGGAGTCCGGGTTCGAGGAGGTCGGGCTGCTCAGCCTGTCCAGCGCCGACCACAGCGAGATCGGCGACGTCGCCAAGGGCCTCGCCGACCGGTACGAGGGCACCAACACCTCGCTGTCGCTGCCGTCCACCCGCGTGGACGCCTTCAACATCACGCTCGCCAACGAGTTCTCCCGGGGCGGGCGCCGCTCCGGCCTGACGTTCGCGCCCGAGGGCGGGTCCGAGCGGATGCGCAAGGTGATCAACAAGATGGTCACCGAGGACGACCTGATCCGCACCGTCACCACCGCGTACGAGAACGGCTGGCGCCAGGTCAAGCTGTACTTCATGTGCGGGCTGCCGACCGAGGAGGACGAGGACGTCCTCGCGATCGCCGACATGGCCAAGCGCGTCATCCGGGCCGGGCGGGAGGCCACCGGCCGCAAGGACATCCGCTGCACGGTCTCCATCGGCGGGTTCGTCCCCAAGCCGCACACCCCGTTCCAGTGGGCCGCGCAGTGCGACCACGAGACCGTCGACCGCCGCCTGCGCGCCCTCAAGGACGCCCTGCGCGGCGACAAGGAGTACGGCCGCGCCATCGGCCTGCGCTACCACGACGGGCAGCCGTCCATCGTGGAGGGCCTGCTGTCGCGCGGCGACCGCCGGGTCGGCAAGGTCATCCGCGCGGTGTGGGAGGACGGCGGCCGCTTCGACGGCTGGAGCGAGCACTTCTCCTACGAGCGCTGGACGAACTGCGCACAGAAGGCACTGGCCGACGAGCCCGTGGACCTCGACTGGTACACGGTCCGGGAGCGCGACGAGGTCGAGGTCCTCCCGTGGGACCACCTCGACGCCGGGCTCGACCGCGAGTGGCTCTGGCAGGACTGGCAGGACGCCGTCGACGAGACCGAGGTCGAGGACTGCCGCTGGACGCCCTGCTACGACTGCGGCGTCTGCCCCACGATGGGCACCGAGATCCAGATCGGCCCCACGGGCAGGAAGCTGCTGCCGCTGTCGGTCGTCTGACCGTCCGCGGGCCGGTGTTCCGCCCCGCCCGGGAGGCGGATGCCCGAAAACGGCCGCGCGAACGCCCTGAACAGCGCGGCTCCCGGGTTCGCGGGGCCGCCCCCGGGCCAAAGGCCGCCCGGCGACCCGTACTCTATAGGGAGACCTATATTTCGACTCGCCACGAGTAGGAAGGACCAGAACCCTGGCACCCATGCCGGAGGGTCCGGCGCCGGCCCCCGTGACCCAGCGACTGCGCGTCCGCTACACCAAGCGGGGCAGGCTGCGGTTCACGAGCCACCGCGACATTTCCCGGGCCGTGGAACGCGCCGTCAGGCGCGCCGGGATCCCTGTCGCGTTCAGCGGCGGATTCACCCCCCACCCGAAGATCTCGTACGCGGGTGCGGCGGCGACAGGGGTGGCCAGCGAGGCCGAGTACCTCGAAATCGGGCTCACCGAGACCCGCGACCCTGCGCGGGTGCGGGCCGATCTCGACGCGGCACTGCCCCCCGGGCTCGACATCGTCGATGTCGTGCCGGTACGGGCGGGAAGCGACGGAAGTGCGCAGCCGAAACCCGGCGCGTTCACCGATCGGCTTGAGGCGTCCGAATGGCGGATCCGGCTGGAGGGCGTGTCATCCGACGATGCCGCCGCCGCCGTGGCCGCGTTCATGGACGCCGGGTCCATCGAGGTCGAGCGCCTCACCAAGAAGGGACGACGCCGTTTCGACGTGCGCGCCGCCGTGCACTCCTGTGAGCTGGACCGGCGCGCCGCCCGAGCGGCCGATGCCCCTTGTGCGATACTTCGAATGGTTGTTCGGCATTCCACACCGGCCGTACGACCCGACGACATCCTCACCGGACTGCGCCAGGTCGCCGACCTCGCGCCGCCGTCACCCCCGCTGGTGACCAGGCTGGCGCAGGGGCCCCTCGACGCGGACACCGGTGGCCTCGCGGATCCTCTGGATCCCGACCGGGAGATCGGCCTGCCGTCCGGCGACGACGCCGAGACGGCCCGTGGCCCGCAGCGGCCGCAGCCCGGGGACCCCGCGAGCGCGGATGCCGTCAGCGCCTGACCGTGAGACCGAAGCCGTGGCTGCACGGAACCGGTCCCGCAGGGTACGGCGGGCGCACCCCCGACGACTTCGTCGTCATGGCCGGACCACCGTCCGGCAGTGACGACGCCGACGACTGACGGAGAGCTCTCGTGCGGCGCACCGCACCGATCCGCCCCCGGGCGGAGCGACGCGGACGCGCCCGGGAGCCTGACGGGAGATTGCCCGGATGCGTGAGAACGAAGCCGATTCGGCCACGGCCGAAGGCACCGACAACGGCACAGCCGACCACGAGAACACCGAAACGGAGACCCAGGAGAACGCGAACGGCGTGACGACGCGTCCCCGCCGCGCGAAGCGCCCCGCCGGCCCCCCGCCGGACGTGGAGAGCG
>NZ_SMKB01000259.1:0-9554 GCF_004348575.1 Actinomadura sp. 7K534 | reverse complement strand
GCCCGCTTCCCGCAGCGGCCACTCCGACTTCCCGTCCACTCGCCGGTACGGGGCCGCGCCTACCACGACGGCGGCGCCCGCACCGCTGGCAGGCCGGCCGCATCGTCAAGCCTGCCCGATAGCAACCCGATCGTTGGATGACGTTGCCCTTCCGCGTGTGGAGGATGGCTGTGGTGCGGTGCTGTGGTGGCTCGACCATCGCCGGTGGTCCTGGGGTCCGTCAGCACTGCTTCCGTCGAGCGGAAGAACACGTGGCCGCAGCCGCATTTGGCCGGAAGGATCTCGAGCATGTGTTGTCGTCCAGGGACGGGTGGCCCATGACCGCCGAGGCGCTCACCGCGTACGGCGCCGTGCGTGGCGTGCGCGAGGACGGCCTTGCCGTTTTCCGCGGCATCCCTTTCGCCCGTCCTCCCGTGGGCCCGCTTCGCTTCGCCGCGCCCGAACCGCCGGAGCGGTGGGACGCAGCCCGGCCCGCCACCGCGTTCGGCCCCGCCCCGCCGCAGTCGTCGGCGCTCGCGCCCGGCATCCCGCAGACGACCGGTGACGACTGGCTGACCTGCAACGTCTGGACACCCGATCCGGGTACCGGGGGCCTCCCGGTGATGGTGTGGATCTACGGCGGCGCCTACCTCATCGGCCAGTCCTCCGACCCCGGCTACGACGGCGCGGTGCTGTCCCGCGAGGGCGGCGTGGTCGTGGTGACGTTCAACTACCGCGTGGCCATGGAGGGGTTCGGGCAGATCGAGGGGGCGCCCGCCAACCGCGGCCTCCTGGACCAGGTCGCCGCGCTCGCCTGGGTCCACGACAACATCGCGGCCTTCGGCGGCGACCCGGGCAACGTCACGGTCTTCGGCGAGTCCGCAGGCGCGGGCTCCATCGCGGCCCTGCTCGCGATGCCGCGTGCGTCGGGCCTGTTCCACCGTGCCATCGCGCAAAGCGTCCCGGGCACGTTCTTCTCCCCCGCCTTGGCGGACGACATCAGTGCCGTGATCGCCGCCAAGGCGGGTGTCCGCCCGGTTCGCCAGGCTCTCGCTGAGATCCCTCCCGCCCGTTTGATGGAATCCGTGGACGCCGTAGCCGCCACCATGGCGCGGTATCCGCAGTGGGGACCTGTGGCGCATACCCCGACTCCGTTCTCCCCGGTCATGGACGGCGACGTGCTGCCGCGAACCCCCTGGGCGGCCCTCGCCGCCGGATCCGCCCGGGACATCCCGCTGATCACCGGGCACAACCGTGACGAATACCGCCTCTTCATCGCGATGGGCGGCCTCCTCGGCAAGATCACGGACGAGCGGGCCGCGACCGCCCTGCGCACCTTCGCTCCCGACCCGAGGGCCTACCGCGACGCCCACCCCGGCGCTCCTGCGGAGACCCTCTACGAGCTCGTCCACTCCGACTGGCTGTTCCGGATGCCGACCCTGCACCTCGCCGAGGCTCAGGCCGTTGCGGGAGGCCCGGTGCATCTGTACGAGCTGGCCTGGTCCGCGAACGGTCTCGGTGCCTGTCATGGCCTGGACGTCCCCCTGGTTTGGGGCAACCTCGCGGGTGGTATGGCCGACCTCCTCATCAGGGACGCCACCGCCGCCGACCAGTTGTCGTCGAGGATCCGCCGTGCATGGACGGATTTTGCGGCATCCGGCGACCCCGGCTGGCCCGTCTACGAACCGTCGCAGCGGCTCACTCACGTTTTCGACACATCCCCCAGGATCGCCCCCTATCCGGAGGAGAAGTCACGAAGGCTGTGGGCGGACCACACCTTCACGGCCCTCGCGCTCACCCCCTGACCGGCCCCGGGGGATGGAGGCGGCCCAAGCTTCCCGGGGCCGCGCCCATCCCCCGGACCGGCCCGGCACCTCCGTCGCCGATACGCCCGCTTCCCGCAGCGGCCACTCCGACTTCCCGTCCACTCGCCGGTACGGGGCCGCGCCTACCACGACGGCGGCGCCCGCACCGCTGGCAGGCCGGCCGCATCGTCAAGCCTGTCCGGCTGCCGCAGAAAGTCACCGGCATGCGGTACAGAAGGCTTGGGCACGGACCTCGAAGTCCTCGACCCGAGCTCGCCCACGATCAGCTCCGCCGGCTGGTCAACGCAAGGAAGGGACGCGGCCCGCCTGGAGGGCGGCGACCACGATCATGGGAAAGGCACGGCATGAGCGACAGCGACGCGCAGGCGCGGATACGGGAAATCTGCCTCTCGCTTCCGGAGACGACGGAGAAGCCATTCGGCGGGCACACGGCCCCCTCCTTCAGGGTTCGCGACAAGCTGTTCGTAATGACCAGTGAGGATGGACTCTCGATGACCTTCAAGGCCGGCCCCGGCGTACAGGAGGCCCTGGTGGCGGAGGCCCCTGAGCGCTTCTTCGTCCCGAAGTACGTGGGAAGCAAAGGATGGGTGGGTGCTCGTCTCGACGTCGATCATGACTGGGACGAGATGGCCGAGCTCGTCGAGGACAGCTACCGCCTCATCGCACCGAAACGCCTGGTGAAGCTGCTCGCAGACCGTTAGGCCCCCGTCACCCGCCGGTGGGCGAGTCGAGCCAGGCGGAGAGCCAGTCGTTCCATGGTCGTGTCATCCGGCGTCCACCCCCGGTGAAGCATCGCGGTGAGCAAAGCCTCCAGGTAGGGCGCCGGACGGCGTAAGAAGTCCTTGGTGACGGGAACGATCTCCCATCCCATTTCCCTGGCCAGCCACGCCCGCCGGCGCTCGTCGTGCGCGCGGGCCGTCCGGCCGCTGTGATAGCGCTCCCCGTCGTATTCGACGCCGACACGGAATTCTGGGTATCCGAGGTCGACGTACAGCGATTTCCCATGCGGACCCATGACCGGAACCTGTGCTTCGGGGCGCGGGAACCCTGACTTCACGACTGCGACCCGGACCCAACTCTCACCGGGAGAGGCCGCACCCCGATCGCTGAGGCGGACGACCTCTCGCAGGCGCTTGTTGCCGCGATAGCCCGGGAGAGCACGAGCCATCCCGGTGAGTTCCTCAGCGGCCACACCCCGCCGAAGGAACTGGTCCAGCGCCGCGACCGCTTCGTAGCGAGGCAACCAGCGAGCGCAGTCCAGAGCCGTCCGGGTCAGGGACGTAATCCGAACACCGGCCTCCTCCACCACGTGGTCGGCCGGAATCATCACGCTGTCGGCACCGGCCAACGACGACCCGTTCGAACTCAGCAACGAGGACCGACCCGAGCGGGTACAGGACTCGGCCGACCGGCGCCCAAAGTCGCCAGCGTCGGTGAACGGGCCCGCTGGCACACCGAGTGTGGACGGTAACGAATCAGCCTCCTCCGACGACCGACCAAGCGTCCTCAAGGCGCTGCCCGGCGAGGCCGACGACGCGTCGAATGCCGTCTCGGACGACTCGGATGTGATCGGCACTGCTTCCATCGCGCCGACTGACGCGAGCGGTGACGTCGCGTGCGTGCCGGACGGGTTGCCGGTTCCGGCCGCCATGACCAACTCGATCTCCCAATCGGCCTCGTCCACTCCCGGCGGTAGGACGTCAAGCCCCCAGATCCATGCCGCGGTGCGGCGAACCATCACGACGTCCTCCGGCAAGAGGCTGCTGAGCGCGGCGGCTCGTGCAGCGAGGGAGGCTCCGTTCACGGGGATGCGGTCCACGCCGGTCCCGACGGGGACGATCGAACCGGCGGCCGTTCGCTTCCAGGAGAGGCTGTTTCCGTCCATGGACACCGATGATGGCCGGTCGGACAACGGCCGGTAATGCGGTCGCGACAATGTGGATAACTCTGCATAACCGCAGGTCAGGGCACCAGCTCACAAACGAGCCGCGAGCGGTCGCAAAGCGCGATCCCGCCAGCCTGTTCCCATGCACGTCAAGTCCACCGGACGAGGCGAGGGTGCGCCAGCCGACCCCTTCACCGGCCGACGGCGACAGCGGCCCAGTCGCCAATGCGCTTGATCAGATCCGGTGTTGCGGCCACTTCCGCATGCCCGAACGCCTGTTCCACCCATAGTTCGCGCGGGTCATGCGCGGCTTCGTACAACTGCCGACCGTGTTCGAGGGGGAAGAACGCATCCGCGTCCCCATGGACGATGAGGAGCGGCACCGGAGCGATCTGCCCGACGACCTCATGTGGGGCTTCCGGCACGGGGTCCCACCCGTTGCGGGCGATCCGCGTGCCGCGGGCCAACCTGACGGCCAGTCGGCCGGCCCGCCGTTCGATCGCCCAGTGCACCCGCCGCATCGGCACAGTGTCGCGGTAGTACCAGCGAGCAGGCGCACTTACCGAAACCACTGCGTCGACCCCGCCGTGCAAGGCCGCGTGCCTGATGCCGATGGCACCGCCCATGGAGAACCCCGTCACGACGATCCGCTCGTATCCTCTGCGGCGCGCCGCGGCCACGACCGCGTCGATGTCGAGCACCTCACGGTCGCCGACGGTGGAGCGGCCGCCGGACCTGCCGTGTCCGCGGAAGTCCAGCCCGATGACCCCGCCGTGCCGGTCGAGGACACCGGCGATCCGGCGGAGCGCGGGCTGCCGCCACGAGCATGTGAAACCATGCGCCAGGACGAAGCACAGATCGCCGCCGCCACTCAGCTGACCTGCGTCGATCCGTACGTCGTCGGCGGTGTACAGGGTGAGAGATTCGGGCATCACCACGACTCCATGATCGGGCATCAGGCTGTGATCATGACGGACCTCCTTGATTCGTCCAGAAGCCAGCAAGCGCGCCCTGACCTACGGGAATACCCGCCACCGGAAGATCATCGGCAACTTTTTGAATTTTCCCGGTGCCCACCCGTCGGAGAAGAGGCCCGCCGAACGATGGAGGGGTATGAACCACCCGGGACGGCTACTCCAGCCCGACCCCGGGGCAGCGCTGCTCGATCTCTATGACGCGGCGCTCCCGGAGGTCTACGGCTACCTGCTGTCCCGGTGCGGTCGGCGCGGACTGGCCGAGGACCTCACGGCCGAGACTTTCCTGGCCGCAGTGGAGGCGGTGCGCAAACAGCCGCCTCCGAAGCTGTCGGTCGCCTGGCTCATCGGGGTGGCCCGCCACAAACTTGCCGATCACTGGCGGAAGGCGGCCCGTGAGGAGCGCGGCCTCCAGGTCCTGGACGGGGCCGCACAAGACGTCGTTGAAGACCCCGCGGACGAACGCCTGGACGCGCTTCTCGCCCGCGAGGTCCTCGCCACCCTGGGCGCCCACCACCGGGCCGCGCTGACGCTCCGCTACCTCGACGGGCTGCCGGTCCCCCAGGTCGCCGAACATCTCGGGCGCACTCGCCAGGCCACGGAAGCGTTGCTGGTCCGGGCCAGAGCCGCCTTCCGGAACGCCTACAACGATCACTTTTCACCGGGGACCGGCTCCCCAGGCACGGCGGAGGCAAAGGAGGGCCACGATGACTGATCCGCTGGAGGCTCTCCGCGCTCCGCTCGTCCCTGTCGACCCCGATCCCATCTTCGCGGCGCGGCTGCGTGAACGCCTGCGGCGCGCACTGCTGCAACCCACGGGAGACGCCATGACCACCACCCAGGAGACACCCGCGCAGGTGCGTACGCTCACGCCGTACCTCTGCGTCGACAACGGAGAGCACGCCCTGCGCTGGTACGCGGACGCGTTCGGTGCGGAGCTCCGCGGCGAGCCCATCGTCATGGAGGACGGACGCGTCGGTCACGCGGAACTGGCGCTCGGCGACTCCATCATGATGCTCGCCGACGAGTGGCCCGAGCTCGGCCTGCTCGGCCCCAAGGCGCGCGGCGGCCCGAGCCAATCGCTCTACCTGAAGGTCCCCGACGTCGACGTGGTCTTCTCCCGCGCCGTCGAACTGGGCGCCAGCCCCGACCGGCCCGTGGCGGACTACCCGTACGGCCGCAACGGTGTCGTCACCGACCCGTTCGGTCACCGCTGGATGATCACCACACCGCCCGCGCCCGCCCCGTCCCGCCTGCGCCACGGCGATGTCGGATACGCCTCGATCTGGGTCCCCGACGTCGAACGTGCCGCCGCGTTCTACGGCACCGTCCTGGGATGGCACGCGGTCCCCGGAAGCGACCCGTCCGCCCGCCAGGTCGAGGGCCTGCCCGAGCAGCACATCGGCATGTTCGGCGGGCAGGAGCACCGCACCGCCTACCTGGCCTTCGCCGTCGAGGACATCCACGAGACGCTCCGGCGGATCCGCGACGCGGGCGGCCGTGCCGAAGAACCGACGGAAGAGCCCTACGGCCTGTCCGCCATGTGCACGGACGACCAGGGCATGGAATTCTCGATCTACCAGCCGCCCAGCCCCGTTGAACGCCAGCTCGCGCAAAGGGCCGGGCTCACTCCGCAGCACGGCGAGATCTCCTACCTCACGATCGGCGTCCCCGACATCGCCCGCGCGCATTCCTTCTACAGCACCGTCCTGGGCTGGGAGTTCACCCCGGGTCACACCCCCGGCGGCTGGAGCGTCCAACTAGGCGGCACCGAGATACAGCCGATGACCGGCATGCACGGCGGCACCGAACGCCCCGTCGTGGTCCCGGTGTACGCGGTCGACGACATCCAGTCCGCCGTCTCCCGCGTCCGCGAGGCCGGCGGCACGGCAACAGAACCCGCCCGCCAGCCCTACGGCATCACCGCGCAATGCACCGACGACCAAGGCACCGACTTCTACCTGGCCCAACACTGACCCACCCAGACCACACCCAAAGCCGAAGAGCCGAAGCGAGGCCCCATCAGGCGCGCGGCGTCCACCAACTGCCACCAGGCCCTGTCCAGAAGGAGATCATGCCCATCCGTGGTCGTCGCCGAGTCCACGCGATGCGACCGGCAGCAGCGCCGGTCAACCCGGCGAGCGATCGGCCGCGCCTGACCGATCGCCGCTACAGGCACACGCCTCGCGCCGCCCTCCTCGGCGGTGTCCGGCACCGCCGGGCGGCCGGAGATTCGCCGGCCCACACCGCGTCGAAGCCCGCAGGTGACGGCTCCCCAAGAAGTCCCGGCCTCGCGAGCCACGGCGGCGAGCGGAAAGTTGAGCGGAATTCCGCCGCGCGGTCCCGGGGGTCGGCAGCCGGCCGCGTCGAGGCACGCGAGTGAGGGGCTCCCACCAAGGATCCCGTCCTCGTGGCGCAACGGCTGTGGTAGCCGGGGAGACGATCCGGTCCCAACGTGCCCCGCAGCGATGGCGGGTGCGGGTTGTTCGCCCCTCAATGGCCAGTGGGCGTGGCGTCACGGCGGCGCCTGTAGCGCTAGTGGCGGGCGCGACGGCGCGGGTGGCCGGTTCAGCCATCGCCAGACCGCCATGGTGGCCTGGACGGGGAACATGGTGCGCCGTGCGCTGGCGGCCCGGCGCGGTGGACGCAGGGGGCGGCTATGGGGTGTGGTTCGTCGGTTGGAGGCGGGGCTTTGGTGGAGCTGGATGACGCCGGCCGGTTTTGGTCATGGTAGGGCCGTCCCGCGGAGACGGTTCAGAGCAATGGCGGCCCATTCGCGTACCTTCGGGTCCGGGTCGTTGCTGAGCCGGGTGACGTGCGGAAGTGCTGCAGATTGGGGGGTGTAGCTGAGTGCGGCGAGCGCGGGTATTCGTACCTGCGGGGCGAAGTCGTTCAGGGCGGCGGCCAGCGCGTCCGTTGCCTTCGGGAGTCGCTCGGCGAGTTGGCCGACCGGACCTGCGGCCGCAGACCGGACGTCGGGGTGCGGATCTCTGAGAGCTGCCAGCAGGCGGGGAAGATCCTCCTCGGAGACAATGAAGTCCAGTGCCCAGACGGCGGTGGCTCGCAGGGCTGCATCGTCGGCGTCGACCAAGCCGAGCACTGCCGGACGCGCCCCCACGGGGTCTTGTTGGAGCAGCTCGCAGATGATCGTTGCGAAGGTGTCCTGGTCATCGCCCAGGTTCCGGGCCGAGGCGCGCAGCAGTACCGGCAGCGCATCGAGGCCCGCGATACCAGCCAGAACCTCCCCGATCACGTCGCGTCCGTAGAAGTCCTTCCGCGCCAGAAAGGTGTCCAGATGCGCCTCCAGCTCGGGCACCAGCCCGAGATCGGCGCTGTCGATCAGGGCACCGGTCAACTCGGTGATCTTGTCGAACGAATCGTCATCATCGAAATCCCCGACCTCGTCGGGCCCCTCGCCCGGAAGCAGGCGGATCAGCTGGGCAAGAAGCGACATGGCCCCTCATCCTGCCCGGGACGGCTGATCACGGCTACTCGTCGATGCACCCGGTCTGCAAGATCGCTTTGTAGCGACGGCGAGCCTGTCCTACCTGATCATCGATGTCCGGTTGCGTCCGAGCCGGTTGAGCGCGCACTCCATGGCGTGGCCGCGATAGCCGACCACATCAAATGCGAATGGGCATCCGCCGTTCAAGCCTCGCCGGGCCCGGAAGGCGACCTGGTTCCTCATCTCCGGGATGGTGCACTTGATGGCGCGCCACCGCAGGCAGTTGCCCGGGTGGATGCCTTGTCGGGCCCGGAGCTGGGCGGGTGGCGCTACGCCAAGTTCAGCGACCTGACTGCGAGGGCGAGTGCATCGTTCCGGTGAGCTCGGCCCTCGGAACGCTCTTGGCTGCGCCCAAGCTCAACCGCCTGTTTGCGATGACGTAATTGTTCGGAGATGGTCGGCCTTTGGTTGAGATTTTCGATGACGGTCGTCCTGTCGCTGGTTCGCCAGGGTGTGGGCACGGCTTCGTGCGCGTCGCTGGGGGCTGCTATGCGGGGAGTCGCTGGGGGGCTATGCCGAGGGTGGTTGGACGTCGGAGGGTAAGGCTGAACAGGGGGTGCGCGGGGTACGTAAGCGGGTGTGTTTGGAGGGCTACGGGCTCGGTTGGTGGGGGCGGCGATGATCGTGCGGCTTCCGTGAAGGCGCGCGAGACCTGGCGGGACGGTGAAGAGGGGGCGGGCGGCGTTCCGTTTCCCGCCGAGCGCGGCGCCGGTGACTACGCGCGTCAGACGATGGTGTCGTCGGCGCAAGCGCATGAGCGGGCCGCGCGGCTGCTGGAGCGGATGGCCGACGCCCATCCGGAGGAGGCCGAGTTGCATCGGCAGTCGGCGAGGCGTCATCTCAGGTGGGCCGAGAACGACCGGAGGCTCGCAGAGGAATACGCACCCCGAGGCGGCACCCCCGACGGCCGGTGATGGGGTCCGAGCGAGGGGTGGGTTATGAGCGTCGACCGGGAAACTCTGGCCGCGACCCGGCATTCGCTGCATGGCGTGGCGGAGCTCGTGCTCGCCGGACCGCAGTACAAAGCGGAGCGGAACGATTCGGCTCACGGTCATCGAGGGCGGGTTCGGAACCGTCCGAGAACCGTCCCTGCGGGTGAGCGGGACGGAGCTCGTGGCGGCGACCGGGAAGTACCGTTGACGTCCTCCCCCGCATGAGGGTGGGGGATCCAACCCGGTCCCTACGCAGGCAAGAGAGCAGGTTGAGGTTCGCGGTTCACCGGCCCGCCCAACGGCGTGCCTCCCCGTGCGGCCACCGTGCGTCCCACGGCGGTGTCTCGGATGGTCACCCGGAACAACTTCACCCCGCCGGGCACCGGGCGGGACCAGCGGAACCGCACCCACCCCACCTTCGGAACCCGCACCTCGCCAGTACGGCGCGACACC
>NZ_SMKB01000258.1:0-9647 GCF_004348575.1 Actinomadura sp. 7K534 | reverse complement strand
GGTCGGCTCCCCCGGCCCCGTCGTCCTCCACGCGCACGCGGATCATTCTCCCCGACGCGCTCCCCGGCGCGTCCCCCGGCGGGGGCGGCGGCGCCGCGACGTCCACCGCCACCCGGCCGGCGCCGGAGTGCTTCGCCGCGTTGGTGACGGCCTCGCAGACGACGAAGTACGCGGCGGTCTCCACCGCGTGCGGTGGCCGGGCCGGCACGTCGTAGCCGATCGCAACGGGCAGCGGGGACCGCTCGGCGACCGTCTCCAGCGCCGCCCGCAGCCCCTCCCCGTCCAGCGCGGCCGGGTAGACGCGCCAGGCGACCTCGCGCAGGTCGTCGAGGGCGCGCTGGGACTCCTCGTGCGCCTGCCGCAGCAGCTCGGCGGCCCGGTCGCCGTCGCCCGCGCGGCGCGCCCGGCCGATCAGCATGCCGAGCGCCACCAGCCGCTGCTGGACGCCGTCGTGCAGGTCCCGCTCGATGCGGCGGCGCTCGTCGTCCACCGCGTCCACCACCTGCGCCCGGGTCACCGACAGCTGCGCGATGCGGCGCTCGTACTCCTCCAGCGGGCTGGGGCCGAGGCACCGCCGCGCGACGGCCTTCTCCAGCGCCACGACCCCGACGAGCCCCTGCACGGCCAGGAACAGCAGCACGAGCCCGGCGACGGCGGTGTAGAGGACGATCCACCAGTGCGGCGGGATGCCGTCCGTGTAGTCGCCGGTGATCCACCACCCCGCGGCCAGCCTGATGGCGCCCGCCGCCCCGTAGACGATCAGCAGCAGGACGATTCCGCCGAGGAGGCCGACCGGGACGCGGAGGACGAGGTAGGCCAGCGCCTTCAGCGGCCCGTGGTCGGCCGCTCCCTCCTCGCCGAGGAACCTGCGGAGCCGCCACCGCTCCAGTTCGGTCGCGGCCTGCGCGGCGTCCGCGACGACCGCCGGGACCGTCCGCTGCCCCCGGGAGAAGGCGAGCGAGTAGGCCATCAGGAGCGCCGACAGCACCAGCAGGAACAGCTCGACGCCGGCGGTGAGGGCGCCCAGCGCCAGACCCACCACGGCCCGCGCCGCGGCACGCGGACCGCGCATGCCAGCGCGCATGTCAGGAGGAGCGGCCACGCTCGTATTCTCTAGTGCCCGGCTCGGGCTCCTCGTCGGCCGGCTGCCCGTCCTCGCGCTCCCGGCGGCCCTTGCCCTCGCGCCGGCCTCGCCGCGCCTTCCGGACGCGGACGGCGACGAACACCGCCACGGCCAGGACGAATGCCGCGAGCACGGCCTTGGAGTACATCCCCATGTACGTCTCGACCGTCTGCCAGTTGTCGCCGAGCAGGTATCCGGCCAGGACGAACACCGTGTTCCACAAGGCGCTGCCGAGCGTCGTGTAGAGCAGGAACTGCGTCATCCGCATGCGCTCCACCCCGGCCGGGACGGAGATCAGGCTGCGGAAGACCGGGATCATCCGGCCGAAGAACACCGCCTTGGTGCCGTGCCGGGCGAACCACGCCTCCGTCCGGTCCAGGTCGTCGAGCTTGAGCAGCGGCATCCGGTCGACGAGCTGGCGGACCCGGTCCCGCCCGACCGCCGCCCCGATCCAGTAGAGGACCAGGGCCCCGGCGACGCTCCCGAACGTCGTCCACAGGAGGGCGCCCGTCAGGCTCATCCCGCCCTGCGCGGCCGTGAACCCGGCCAGCGGGAGGATCAGCTCGCTCGGCAGCGGCGGGAAGAGGTTCTCCAGCGCGACCGCCAGTCCCGCCCCGGGCGCGCCGAGCTTCTCCATCAGGTCGGTCAGCCAGCCCGCGACGCCCCCGTCGGGACCGCCTCCGGACGCCGCCGCGGCGTACGTCGTCTCGATCATGTCTGCAACGCTAAGAATCGGCCCGTCCTCGTCACCATGGAGAACACCGCCTACCCCGGTGGCCGCGTTCCACACGTCGGCCCTGCGGAAAACCGCACCCCCGGGGAGGCCGGGATGGGGAAAGATCCTCCCCGCCAGGGCGGACGGGCCTACGCTTGGAGGCCCCCGCCCCCCGTGCGCAGCGCCGCCGCGGGCCGAGCCCAGGAAGGAGATGTCCGCGTGGCCGACGACCTCCCCGATAAGGCGCCTCCCGGCATCGACCCCTCCACGCCGACGTTCGCGCGCGTCTACGACTACTTCCTCGGCGGCAAGGACAACTTCGCCGCCGACCGCGAGGTGGCCGACATGGTCCTGCAGCTCGTGCCGGAGGCCCCGGTGGTGGCCAAGGGCAACCGTGTCGCGATCGAGCGCGCGGTGACGTACATGGCCGCCGAACTCGGCATCGACCAGTTCGTCGACATCGGGTCCGGGCTGCCCACCTCGTCGAACGTGCACCAGTTCGCGCGCGCCGCCAACCCGCACGCGCGGGTCGTCTACGTCGACAACGACCCGATCGTCCTGGCGCACGGGCGGGCGCTGCTCACCGAGACGGGCGTAGCGACGTTCATCCAGGGCGACCTGTACGAGCCGGAGAAGATCTTCACCGATCCGGCGCTGGCGGCCCTCCTCGACCTGTCGCGGCCCGTGGGCATCGTCCTGGCGGCGATCATCCACCACGTGCCGGACGACCGGGACCCCGCGGGAGTCGTCCGGGGGCTCCTGCCGTTCCTGGCGACCGGCAGCCACGTGATGCTCACCCACCTGCACGACTCGGGCGACGACCCGCGCGTCGAGGAGGCCAAGCGCATCCTCCAGTCGGGGCTGGGCGGGTCCTACTTCCGGCACTCCTCGGAGATCGAGCGGTTCATGGCTGGGCTGACCATCCTCGAACCCGGTGTGGCGCACGTCACCGAATGGCGGCCGGACGGGCCGGCGGGGCCGCTGGAGCACCCTCTCCACACCCAGATGGCGGCCGTCATGGGCCGGAAGGAGTGAGGGCGCCGATTCAGCGGAGAGTGAACCCCGCGCCCTCTCCGACCGGCCGCGCGGGAGGGTCCGGAAGCTCCGAAACCCCAGGCAGGCAAGCGGTTTGCGGACACTGTCGGACCCGGTTTCGGACACCGGAGCGCACCTCATCCCGGTAAAGAATCTTTTTGAGCGACTTTTCGGTTAACAGCCTTTCTTGTAGCGTTCGCAGGGTTTTGTGAAGTGCATTCATGATCGGATTTCCCGCCAGCAAGATCATGTAAGGACGCCGCGATGCCCATGGCGACTGGCCTGGCCGCGGCCGCGCTCCTCGGCCTGCTCACGCTCCTGGCCACCGCGCGGCACGGCAGGCGCCGACACCGCCCGGAGAAGGAGCACCCCGAGTCCCTGACGGCCGTCCTGGGGCCCGGGGACGAGGAGTACCTCGCCTGGCTGGCCGACTACCACTGGCCAGGCGACGAGTACCTCGACCTGGAGCACGAGTGGCTGGAGGAGCTGGATCTCCCCGATCCGGGCGCGCACTACCTGTCGCCGCTGTGCCCCCATTGCAACCTGCGCCGGGCGGACGTGTGGCCCTGCCCCTCGTGCGGGCGGCTCCTGCACTCGTCCTGCGGGCACGGGATGCGGCGCAGGCGGGTCGACCGGCCGTACCGCACCCACGGCGCCAACTCGGAGGCGGTCATCGGGGAGTGGGTCTGCACGGGCTGCACCTCCGTGGTCGGCCTGGACGTCGACCACGGTGACGAACCGGACGGACGCCTGCACTGAATGTGGCGAGTTGCCCGGTCTTGTCCGACTTCACACGTACCGAACAGTAAAGAATTCCTCATTGACTTGCATATTTCGGACGAGCGACGGCAGGCTGCATCTATGTCCTTAATCACAGGGACGCCCTGGAGGAACTCCGTGACCGCTCAACACCACTCGATCTGCACCCACGAGCCGGCCTGTCCGAAGCCCGACGCGCTCGACCGCGAGGCCGCGCGCACCGTCGCGCACCACCCGGAACAGGGCTGGAGCCTGCTCTGCAACGGCATCGTCGTGTTCGACGACACCGGTGAGCTGCTCCCCGACGGCCGGGCCGTCGCCCCGCACCGCCACATCGCCACCGCCTGATCAGCACCGCTTGATCAGCACCGCTTGATCAGCACCGCTTGATCAGCACCGCTTGATCAGCACCGCTTGATCAGCACCGCTTGATCAGCAGCGTCTGAGCACCACCGCCTGGCCGCCGGGTCTCACCGCACCCGCCCGGCTGCGCGCGCTGCACCGCTCCCCGCCACCAGGCGCCGCCTTCCCCGGCCGCGGCCGGGATGCGGCGGCGCCCTTCCCGTGGTCGCGGCGGGCCTTCCTCCCGCCCTCCACCGCCCGCTTGCCCTCCCGCCCGCGTGTCGCGGTACTCCCGCGCGCATATCACGCCAGCCTGGAGAGGGACCGCAGTACGAGGCACCTGGGGACGAGCCCGCCGGTCCACGCGCGGGCGCGCCCGGACGGCACGCCACCGGTCCATTGGCACGGGCCATCGTCACCGGGCCTTTGTCACCGGCGGCCGCATGTCGTCCCCGCATCCGTCCGGTCACCCCGATAACGTTCAACTGTTTTGCGACGTACGCAAGAATCGTGTTGAACTCGACCGCGAAAGGACGGTGTGGCGTGATCACGGCGCTGGTTCTCGTGTCTCTGGCCGCCCTGCTCGGCCTCTGCCTGCCGAACCTGCTCCGTCCCATGGCGCCAGGACCGGACCGCGCCCCGCCGGCGGACGACGCCCCGCCCGTCCATCCCGAGTCGATGACCGCGGAGCTCGACCCCGGCGACGAGGAGTACCTGGCCTTCCTCGCCGACGCGCTCTGGCCCGACGACGAGTACGCCGAACTCGAGCACACCACGGACGGCGAGGAGGAGTCCGGCGGCGGCAGCAGCGGCATGCTGATCTAGCCGCCCCAGGCGGGACCCCGGTTCAGGCGGCGGGTTCGGGAAGGGGCTCGCCGGTCTCCAGAAGGGTCTTGAGGCCGGACACAATGGCCGGCCAGCCCTCGCGCGACATGCCGAGGAGCACGTCGCCCGCCTCGTGCACGACGGTCAGCTTGACCGTCTCCCCCACCGGCTCGATCTCGAAGGTGACCTTCGAGCGCGGCTCGGTGAGGAGCCTGGCGCGGGTCTCCTCGTCCACACCGACGGCCTTGGCCCACTCCGGCGTGAACGTGTGCCAGGTGTAGGAGAGGCGGCGGCCTGGCTCGGCCTCCAGGACGACCTGCTCCGGGTCGGCCATCGTCGCGGCCTCCTCGTGCCAGGTGACCGTGGAGCCGGGCTTCCAGTCCGACTCGAACGCGACGCCCCAGTAGCGCCGGGTGAACGCCGGATCGGTCAGCGCCTGCCAGAGGCGCTCCGGCGTGGTCTTGATGTAGGTCGTGTAGACGAACCGGCCTTCGGCCGTCGTGTCGCTTGCGGACATCGGGCTCTGCTCCAATGCGGTCTTCAGGTCGGCCAGGGCACGCGCGCGCTCGCGGTCGTACCGGCTGATCCAGCGGTCGGCGATGGCGTTGATGGGGGCGGCGTTGAGGTAGTGGAGCTTCTCGCGGCCGCGGCGCGCCGTCGTCACGAGGTGCGCGGCCTCCAGGACCGCGAGGTGCTTGCTCACCGACTGCCGGGCCATGTCCAGCCCGGCGCACAGTTCCCTGAGGGTCTGCCCGTTGCGGGTGTTCAGACTGTCCAGCAGGCGGCGCCGGCTCGGGTCGGCCAGCGCCTTGAAGACCTCGTCCATGCACCGTCCCAACATGCAGCCATCTGGATGCCTAAAAGGTTAGGCAGCCAGATGGCTGCATGTCAATGCGGGCCGGCGGGTCAGGGCTTGCGGCCCAAGCCGCCGAACGCGTCCACGGCCTCCGGCTCACCGGGGGCGGCCGGGCGCCAGTGCGTCACCGGTACCACGCCCGGTTCGAGGAGCTCGAGGCCGTCGAAGAACCGCTCGATCTGCTCCGGCGTCCGCAGCACGAGCGGGGTGTCGCCCGAGGCGTTCCACACCTCCACGATCCGGTCGGACGCCTCGCCGTGGACGACGTTCGTCCCGTCGTACATCGCGAAATAGCTCCCGGAGGGCACCGCGTCCAGGAGCCGCCGCACGATCGCGTACGCCTCGGCATCGTCGGGGATGAACTCCAGCACGCCCATCATCGTCAGGGCGACGGGGTCGCCGAAGTCCAGCGTCTCGGCCGCGGCCTCCAGGATGCGACCGGGGTCGCGCATGTCGGCGTGGAGGTAGACGGTGCGCCCCTGGGGCGTGCTGGTGAGCAGCGATCTCGCGTGCTCCAGCACGAGGGGATCGTGGTCGACGTAGACGATCCTCGATTCGGGTGCCGCGCGCTGGGCGACCTCGTGGGTGTTGTCCACCGTGGGCAGGCCCGTCCCGATGTCGATGAACTGGCGGACGCCCGCCTCGGCCGCCAGATGCCACACGACGCGGTTGAGGTACAGGCGGCTGGCGCGGGCCAGGCGCGCCACGTCCGGCAGCATCCCGATGATCTGGTCGCCGACCTCCCGGTCCACCGGGAAGTTGTCCACTCCGCCCAGCCAGTAGTTCCAGATGCGCGCGACGTGCGGGACGCTCGTGTCGACCAAAGGGCCCGGTCTGTCGTGGACCATACGCACCCTCCCTCACGCCGATACTGCCCAGCGCGAAGACCGCCAGTCCTCACGTGGAGGACCGACGGTCTTCTGGGAGCGGACGCCTCAGCGATCGGCCGCGGACCGGTCAGTCATCGTCCCGGTCGTCATCACGGTCGTCGTCGTCATCGTGGTCGAACACGACCTTGGAGTTGGCGGCGTTCACTTCGAGCTCGCGCTCGTTGCCGTCCTGCCCGGTGATCTCGACCTCCCAGACGGCCCTGCCGTCGTCCTCGTCGAACTCCACCGAGGTCACGGTGCCCGGCGCGGACCGCAGCGCGACCCTGGCGGCCTCCGACGCGCCGACCTTGGCCTTGCGCAGCGCCGCGGCCTCGTCACGGTCGTCATCATCGTCGTCGTCCGCGCGGTTGGACAGGACCTTGCCGCTGCCGGCGTCGACGGTCAGATCGCGCCACTTGCCGTTCCCGGCGAGCACCTCGACCTCCCAGACGCCGTCGTCGAGGTCGATCTCCGCGACCTTGCCGGACACCGCCTTGAGCGCAGCGGCGGCGGCCTGCTCGGCCGTGACGGCCTCGGCGGCCCGCCCGCTGCCGGCGCCGTCGTCGGACGGCTGCCCGGACGGCGTCGCCGCGATCGCCGCATCCGCGGGGGGCGGGACGGCGCCCTGCTCGCCGCCGCCGCTCGCGGCGGCGACCGCCGTGGCGCCCCCGCCGGCCAGCACACCCGCCGCCACGACCGTCACGAGCAGCCCGCGCCCCGTGAACATGCGCCGCACGTCGATACCCATCGAACCCCTACCTCCAGAAGTCGCATCCGGGCCGGTGCTCCGGCCCGCCCCCTTCGACCTCCACATTGCTCTTTGTACCTGTAGCGCTCCTGAAGCAACCTGAAGCCGTCTTCAGGATGCGCCTGGCACCCTGTGAGGATGCGCCTGCTCATCGTGGAGGACGAGAAACGCCTGGCCCTGTCCCTCGCGCGGGGGCTGACGGCGGAGGGGTTCGCGGTCGAGACCGTCCACGACGGCGCCGAGGGACTCCAGCAGGCGCTCGGCGGCGGGTTCGACCTCGTCATCCTGGACATCATGCTGCCCGGCATGAACGGCTACCGGGTGTGCGCGGAGCTGCGGGCGAGGGGCGACGAGACGCCGATCCTGATGCTGACCGCCAAGGACGGCGAGTACGACGAGGCCGAGGGCCTGGACACCGGCGCCGACGACTACCTGACCAAGCCGTTCTCCTACGTCGTGCTGGTCGCCCGCGTCCGCGCGCTGCTGCGCCGCCGGACGCGCGGCGCGGCGCCGACCATCGTGCTCGGCGACCTCACCGTCGACCCGGCGGCGCGGCGGGTGCACCGGGGGGACGTGGAGGTGGAGCTGACCGCCAAGGAGTTCGCCGTGCTGGAGCACCTGGCGTCCAACGCGGGCCTGGTGGTGTCGAAGTCGCAGATCCTCGATGCCGTCTGGGACTTCGCCTACGAGGGCGACCCCAACATCGTCGAGGTGTACGTGAGCGCGCTGCGCCGCAAGCTCGACGTCCCGTTCGGGCGCAAGTCGATCACGACGGTGCGCGGGGCGGGGTACCGGCTGGCGCGGGACGGGGGCGCCTGAGTGGCCGGGCGCCTGTCGTCGGTCCGGGCGCGGACGACCCTGGGCGCGACCGCCGTCGTGGCCGGCGCCCTCATCGCGGCGGGGCTCGCGGTCGTGCTGCTGCTGCGCGCGAACCTCTCCGGGCAGACCGACCTGGAGGCGGAGGTGGCGGCGCGGAACGTCGCGTCGCAGCTCGCTTCCGGCACCCGCTTCGCCGACCTCGACCTGCCGGACGGGAAGGAGCACCCGGTACAGGTCGTCGACGAGGACGGCCGGGTGGTGGCGGCCAGCGAGGACCTGGAGGCGATCAGCGGGACCGGTTCCCCCGACGTGCGCCCCGCCTCGCCCTCGGCGGAGCCCGGCGACGACGATGACGATGACGACAACAAGGACGACGACCTCGGCCCGGGTGAGGTCTCCGACGACGACCCCGGGTTCTCCACCGGCAGCGCGACCGTCGACGGGAGCAGCGCCGACTACCGGTTCGCGGCGGTGGAGGCGACCACGCCGCGGGACGAGACCGTCACCGTGCACGCCGGATCGGACCTGGCCGGGACGCGGGACGCGGTCGGCACCGCGACCCGGGCGATGCTCGCGGGCCTGCCGCTGCTGCTGGCCGTGGTCGCGGGCGTGACGTGGCTGGTCACGCGGCGCGCGCTCCGCCCGGTGGAGGCCGTGCGCGCGGAGCTGGCCGAGATCACCGCGGCCGGGGACCTCTTCCGGCGGGTGCCGGTCCCGGACTCGGGAGACGAGATCGCCGACCTGGCGGCCACGACGAACGAGACGCTCGCCCGGCTGGAGGAGTCGGCGGCGCGGCAGCGCGGGTTCGTCGCGGACGCCTCGCACGAGCTGCGCAGCCCGATCGCCTCGCTGCGCACGCAGCTGGAGGTCGCCGCGGCGCATCCGGAGCTGCTCGACATGGACGGGCTCGTCGAGGACGTCGTCCGGCTCCAGCACCTGGCCGCCGACCTGCTCCTCCTCGCCCGCATCGACGCCGGGGAGCGCCCCCCGCTGGAGACCGTGGCGCTCGGCCGGCTCGTCCGGGACGAGGTGGCGCACCGCGCGGCCAGCGGCCGGATGCCCCCGCGGTCGTCGGTCGAGGCGGATCCCCAGGTCACCGGCGTGCCGCGGCAGCTTTCGCGGGTCGTCGGGAACCTCCTCGACAACGCCGGCCGGCACGCGGACGAGGTCGTCCGGCTGTCGCTGCGCGAGGATGCGGGCCAGGCGGTGATCCAGGTCGCCGACGACGGCCCGGGCGTGCCGCCCGCCGACCGCGGCCGCATCTTCGAGCGGTTCGTGCGGCTGGACGACGCCCGCAGCCGGGACGAGGGCGGGTCGGGTCTGGGCCTGGCCATCGTCAGGGACGTCGTGGTGGCGCACGGCGGGGGCATCACCGTCGGCGAGGCCCCCGAGGGCGGCGCGCTGTTCGAGGTCCGGCTGCCGGTCAGCGGAGGAGCTGGCGGGCGATGACCATGCGCTGGATCTGGTTGGTGCCCTCGTAGATCTGGGTGATCTTGGCGTCGCGCATCATCCGCTCCACCGGGAACTCGCGCGTGTACCCGTAGCCGCCCAGCAGC
>NZ_SMKB01000257.1:0-9655 GCF_004348575.1 Actinomadura sp. 7K534 | reverse complement strand
GCCTCGTACCAGTCGAGGATCGGGGCGGTGTAGGCGGAGTTCGGTTTCATGGCGCGTCGCCATTGTGGCACGCGGCGGGTCGTCCCCTCGTTCCGGATCGGCGATTGCATACTTAACGTATGGGGGCGGGCCCGGGGTCACACTCCGCGGCTACCCGCCGCACCCTAATCTGGTACATCGAGGGGACGTTATCCGGGTGTGCGGCACTATACGGTTGAGCGGTGCTGCACGACCACGTTCTTGACCTGATCCTTCTCGTGCTCGTCGTGCTGTTCGGAGTCTCGGGCTACCGGCAGGGCTTCATCGTGAGCCTGCTGAGCTTCATCGGCTTCGTCGGCGGCGGCGTCGCCGGGGTGCTGATCGCCCCGCCGATCGCGGAGGCCGCGGTGGACGGCGCCGCGCAGCAGGCCCTCCTCGCCATCGTGATCGCCTTCCTGTCCGCGACCTTCGGGCAGCTGGCCGCGTCCTCTCTCGGCGCCGTGCTCCGCAACCGGGTGACCGGGCTGAACGCGCGCACGGCCGACGCGGTCGGCGGCACCTTCGTCAGCGCGCTGTCGCTGCTCATCGTCGCGTGGTTCTTCGGGACGCTGGTCGCCAACTCCGAGTTCAAGCCCGTCCGGACGCAGGTCAAGGGCTCCACGGTCATCGGCGCGATCGACGACGTGATGCCCGAGCGGGCGCAGACGTGGTTCACCTCGTTCCAGGGGTTCGTGAAGAGCAGCGAGTTCCCGCAGGTGTTCAACGGCCTCGGCGGCGAGTCGGTGGTGCAGGTGCCGCCGCCGGACGAGTCGGTGCTGAACAACCCGGCGGTCAAGACCGCCCGCGCCAGCATCGTGAAGGTCGTCAGCACGGCGCCGCAGTGCCAGCGCCGGATCGAGGGCACGGGCTTCGTGTTCGCGCCGCAGCACATCATGACCAACGCGCACGTCGTCGCGGGCGCGCGCGGCCCGTCCAGCGTGGCGACCGTGAACGGCGAGACGGGCCGGGGACGGGTCGTGCTGTACGACCCCAAGCGCGACATCGCCGTCCTGTACGTGCCGGGGCTGAAGGCGCCCGCGCTGAAGTTCGCCGACGAGGCCCGGGTCCGCGACAGCGCGATCATCGCCGGGTTCCCGAAGAACCAGCCGTTCACCGTGGACGCCGCCCGCATCCGCGCCAGGCAGACCGCCCGCGGCCCGGACATCTACCACACCGGCCAGGTCAGCCGTGAGATCTACGCCATCCGCGGCAAGGTCGAGCCGGGGAACTCCGGGGGGCCGCTGCTGACCACGGACGGTCGCGTCTACGGCGTCATCTTCGCCGCGGCGCTCGACAGCCCGACCACTGGTTACGCCCTCACCGCGGAGGAGGTCGCGCCAGACGTGCGTGCAGGGCGGAACGCAACCCAGCCGGTGTCCACGCAGAGGTGCTCCGACTGAGGAGGACGGCCCCGCGTACGGTGGAGGCATGCGGGATCGGGATGAGTCCGGGCGCCCACGCAACGCACGGCCACGCGACGCGTATGGACGTCCTCTGCCTCACGGCACATCAGGCATACCCACGATGCCGGAGGACCTCGACATGCCGCCCGCGGAGGCGCTGGTCGAGGCACAACGCCTCCTGGACGCCGACCGTCCGTTCCATGCACACGAGGTACTGGAAGCGGTCTGGAAGGCGTCCCCCGAGCCCGAACGCGAACTCTGGCGAGGCTTGGCGCAGGTCGCCGTAGGGATAACCCACCTGCGAAGGGGAAACACACGCGGCGCCGAAGCGCTCCTCAGCCGCGCCGCCGAACGCTTGGTCCCGTACGAGACCGCCTCTCCGCACGGCATCGACGTCCAGGGAGTCATCCACCGCGCCCGAGACCTGGCCGCCCACCCCGAGACCGGCCCGATAACCCTCCACCTCACCAAGTGACCCCGGCCACGCACCGGGAACGGTCGCGTAGCCAGCCGCCGCAAGGCGAGCGCAGCGGGCCGTTACCGCAAGAAATACAGCTCAGTGCTCGGGTTCGGGGTCGGCGAGCCAGCCGAGAAGCTGCGCGTCGAACGCCCGGGGACGTTCCTGGTGCGGGAAGTGCCCCGCCCCTTCGATGAGCTTCCATCGGTAGGGGGCCGCCACGTATCGGCCGGATCCCTGGGCACTCGCCGGGAGGGCGCACGTGTCGAGAGCGCCGTGCAACTGGAGCGTGGGCACCTGGATGGGGGCGCGCATACGGTGCGCGTAGCGGATGCCGTCCGGGCGGACCAGCGAGCGGATGAGCCAGCGGTGGTACTCCAGCGCGCTGTGCGCGGCCCCTGGAATCTGCACGGCCTTCCTGACGAGCTGCTCTGTGCGTTCGTCCGGCCAGCCTGGGGCGGACCAGTCGTGCAGGAGCTGCCCCACAAGCGCGGCGTCATCGCGGACAAGGCGCCGTTCAGGCCACAGCGGCACCTGGAAACCGAACGTGTGGCGCGTCGCCCATCCCTGGCCGCGGGGGTCGGTGGCTATGGCCTGCCGTAGGCGCAGTGGGTGCGGGGCGCTGACCACTGCCAGCCGCTGGACCACCTTCGGGTGGTAGACGCCCATCGTCCAGGCCAGCAGGCCGCCCCAGTCGTGTCCGACGACGACCGCGTTGGCCTCCCCCAGGGCGCGGATGAGCCCCGCGGCGTCCCCGGCCAGCGTGACGAGGTCGTAGCCGCGCGGCGGCTTGTCGCTGCCGCCGTATCCGCGCAGGTCCACCGCCGCCGCGCGGTAGCCCGCCGCGGGCAGCGACACGAGCTGGTTGTGCCACGACCACCAGAACTCCGGGAAACCGTGCAGCAGCAGGACGAGCGGCCCCTCACCGGCCTCGGCGACGTGGAACCGCGTCCCGCCGGCGCTGACCTGCCGGTGGGTCCACGGTCCGTCGACCTCGATCGGTGAAGTGTCGTTCCCGGCCATGGCGATCGTTCAGGCCGTCAGTTCGGGGGTGTCGGAGTCGCCGCGGCGCCGCAGGGCCGCGAAGTCGTCCTTGAGGGTCTTGCGGGTGCGCTTCGCCCCTTCGATCTTCTTGATGAACCGCCTCGCGATCAGCATCAGGAGCCCCGCGAGGACCACGTACACGCCCGCGACGATGAGGAACGCGGCCCAGTGCCAGATCCCGAGCCCCACCAGGCCGTACGCGAGCGAGATCGACAGCAGGATGACGACGATGCCGCCCATGACCGCGGCGATCGTGAACATCACGCTGCTGATCGCGGCCTTCTTGGCGTCGGCCTTCAGTTCCATCTTGGCCAGGTCCATCTCGGCCCTGACCAGGTTGGAGACGTTCTTCGACGCCATCGCGACCAGGGCACCGACGGACTTGTCCTCGATGCGCTCGCCCGGTTGAGCCTCCGACATATCGCTTTCTCCTTAGCCCCGTGTGCGCGCGGGCGCACCCTTCTCCGGAAGACGACGGCGGCGGCCGCCGAAGCGAGAACGCTCGCGATCAGGACCGCAGTCGTCACTCTCTCGAATTGTGACGGGTCGGTATAGGCCAAACCGCCGATCAGCAGCGAAACGGTGGAACCCGCCCCACTTGGGGACCACGACATCCCTGACCGCACGCCCGGGTGCGGGTGCTAAGAACCTACCGATCATCGGTCACATGAGCACACTGAGGTCCATATGGTGCTGGAAACCGTCCCAAGAAGGACGTGCGGCGGACATACCGGGTGACATGCCGGCGGCCCGCGCCCGGTCTCGTTCACCGGTCGCGGGCCGCCTCGCGGGTCAGTCCTGCGTCTTCGCCGTGGTCAGTCGTCCGACTTCGCGGCCGGCAGCTTCTCGGAGATCAGGTCCATGACCGTGCTGTCGGCCAGCGTGGTCACGTCGCCGATGCTGCGGTTCTCCGCGACGTCCCGCAGCAGCCGCCGCATGATCTTGCCGGAGCGGGTCTTGGGCAGCTCCGGGACCATCATGATCTGCCGCGGCTTGGCGATCGGGCCGAGCACCTTCGCGACGTGGTCGCGCAGCTCCTTCAGGAACTCCTCGCCCTCGACGTCGCCGTCGGCGTCGCCGCGCGGGATGACGAACGCGACGATCGCCTGCCCGGTGACCGGGTCGGTCGCGCCCACCACGGCCGCCTCGGCGACCTTCGGGTGCGCGACCAGGGCCGACTCCACCTCCGTGGTGGAGATGTTGTGCCCGGACACGAGCATGACGTCGTCCACGCGGCCGAGCAGCCACATGTCGCCGTCCGCGTCCTTCTTGGCGCCGTCCCCGGCGAAGTACAGGCCCTCGAAACGCGACCAGTACGTCTTGATGTAGCGCTCGTCATCGCCCCAGATCGTCCGGAGCATCCCCGGCCACGGCTCCTTGACGACCATGAAACCGCCGCCGCCGTTCGGCACCGGCTGCCCCTGGTCGTCCACCACGTCCGCGGCGATCCCCGGCAGCGGGCGCATCGCCGCGCCCGGCTTGCCCTCCGTCACGCCCGGCAGCGGGCTGATCATGATGGCGCCGGTCTCGGTCTGCCACCACGTGTCCACGACCGGGGTCCGGTCACCGCCGATGTGCTTGCGATACCAGACGTATGCCTCGGGGTTGATCGGCTCACCGACCGACCCCAGTACGCGCAGGGACGACAGGTCGTACTGGGCGGGGATGTCGTCTCCCCACTTCATGAACGTCCGGATCGCCGTGGGCGCGGTGTAGAAGATGGAGACCTTGTACTTCTGGATGACGTCCCACCAGCGACCCCTGTGGGGGGTGTCCGGGGTTCCCTCGTAGATGACGCTCGTCGCGCCGTTGGCGAGCGGCCCGTACACGATGTAGGAGTGCCCGGTGACCCAGCCGATGTCGGCCGAGCACCAGTAGACGTCCTTCTCCGGCTTGAGGTCGAACACCGCCCAGTGGGTGTACGCGCACTGCGTCAGGTACCCGCCCGTGGTGTGCAGGATGCCCTTGGGCTTACCCGTCGTCCCCGACGTGTACAGGATGTAGAGCGGGTGCTCCGCGTCCATGGGCTCGGGGGTGTGCTGGTCGCTCTGCCTGTCGACGACGTCACTCCACCACAGGTCGCGGTCGTGCTCCGTCACCTGCTCGCCCGTGCGGCGCACCACGAGGACGTGCTCGATCGTCGGCGTCTGCGCGACGGCCTCGTCCACGATCCCCTTGAGGTCGGACGGCTTGCCGCGCCGGAACCCGCCGTCCGCGGTGATGACGAGCTTGGCCTGCGCGTCGTCGATGCGGGTGCGGAGCGCCTCGGACGAGAACCCGCCGAACACGACGGAGTGGGTCGCGCCGATGCGCGCGCACGCGAGCATCGAGATGGGCAGCTCCGGGATCATCGGCAGGTAGATCGCGACCCGGTCGCCCTTGCGGACGCCCAGCTCCAGCAGCGCGTTCGCGGTCTTGTTCACCTCGCGCTGGAGGTCGGCGTAGGTGAGGGTGCGGGAATCGCCGGGTTCGCCCTCCCAGTGGTAGGCGACCTTCGCGCCGTGGCCCGCCTCCACGTGGCGGTCAACGCAGTTGTAGGCGACGTTCAGCTCGCCGCCCACGAACCACTTCGCGAACGGCGGGTTACTCCAGTCCAGGACTTGGTCCCAGCGCTTCGTCCAGGTGAGCCTGTCCGCCTGCTCCGCCCAGAAGCCCAGGTTGTCCTCCGCCGCCTGCTCGTACGCCTCGGCCTTGACGTTGGCCGACTCGGCGAGCTCTGCGGGCGGGGAGAAGCGCCGTGTCTCCTGCAGCAGGTTCGACAGTGTTTCTTGGCTCTGGCTCAACGCGCACTCCTTGCTAGCTGAAGCGGGGGTCGCCCGGCATCCCCACTTCACCAGGAAGGTCCCCGGTCCCACAAGGCCACCCTTCCGGATGGCGGAGAACAGCGTGACCGGCGGACGGTGTTGACGGATGCCCACTACACCACTTCCCAGGCTGTCCCTCCGGAATCGCCGTTCAGTTCCCTGGCCGTGGGGCCTTGCATGGGCGTGGTGGGGGACCGCATAAAGTCGGGCCGTGACCGATGCCCTTGCTGATGTAGCGAACCTGCCCGGCGTCTCCGACGCCGTCGACGACGCGCGTCGTGCCGTGGACCGGCTGCTCGGCCACCGCATCCTGCGGCGGCGCAGCGCGGAGGTGTCCACGGAGTCCGCACTGCGCGGCGCCAGGGCCTCGGCCGTCCTGGACGGCGGCTCGGTCACGCTCGACGAGCTGCGCACCACCGAGAACCCGTCCGACCCCGCCGTCCAAGGGGCGCTGCGCGTGTCGGCGGAGCTGGGGACGCTGACGGACACCTGGCGCAGGGCGCCCCGGCAGGCCCTCGCACGGCTCCACGTCCTCGCGGCGGCGGACGCGGTGGACAGTGCCGATCTCGGACGTCCTCGCTCAGCCGACGGGACCGTGAAGGACGTTCTCGGCCTTGGCGAGGCACCGCCGCCGTCCGAAGTGGCATTGCGCCTGGACGCGCTGAGCGGGCTGCTGACGGAACCGACGAAGGCACCGGCGTTGGTGGTCGGCGCCATCGTGCACGGCGAACTGCTCACTTTGCGTCCGTTCGGCTGGGGAGACGGGGTCGTCGCTCGTGCCGCGCAGAGACTCACCTACGTCGCCCGTGGTCTGGACCCCAAATCCTTGGTCGCCCCAGAGGTCGGGCACCTCGAACTCGCCGACGGTTATGCCGAGGCACTCCGGGCCTACTCGTCCGGCACTTCCGAGGGCGTGGCCCAGTGGATCGGACATTGCGCGGAGGCGGTGGCAGCGGCGGCACGGGATTCGCAGGCCATCTGCGAAGCGCTCATGCGCGGCTGAGGACCGCGGTATGGCGGATCGGACGCACGGCCGGCCGGCGGCGCCCACCGAGACGACCATCTCGTCGGTGAACTGGGATTCGCGTGACCTGACGGGCGAGGAACACACAAGTGTTCTGTTCGTGGACGTTGACATGACCGAGGCCAGTGGGGCGGGTGCGGCCTTCACCGATTGCACGTTCCGCGGTGTGCGGTTCAACGCGTCCACTCATACGGATGCCGCGTTCCTGAACTGCACGTTCGTACGGTGCGGTTTCTTTGACGCGACCTTCAGCGGATGCAAGCTCGTTGGCAGTCTGTTCGACCGCTGTACGTACGACCTGTTGAAGGTGGAGGGCGGCGACTGGTCGTTCACGGGTCTTCCAGGTGCCGACCTACGCCGCGCTTCGTTCACCGATGTGCGGATGCGCGAAGCCGACCTCACCGGAGCGCGGTGCGCGGGGGCCTCGATTCGCGGTGTTGATCTGTCGGGTTCGTCACTCCACAGGGCCGACTTCTCCGGCTGCGACCTACGGGGGAGCGACATCTCGGGGATGGATCCGCTCACCGTCGAACTGAGGCGCGCCGTGATCGACCCGTACCAGGCCGTCATCCTGGCCAGGGCCCTGGGGGTTGAGGTCCGCGACTAGGGCGGGCCTGGGAAGTGCCGTGGATTCGCCGATGGCACAAAGCGAACGGCGCTCTCAGCAGAGCGCCGCCGCCAGTCACGTCACACCGGGTTACCAAGCGTGCACCTGTATTCGTCGGAGCGGGTCAAGCCCGTCTCGACGCGCCTCCCGCGGCTGATCGCGCGTGGGTGCCCGGCTGCCGTGCTCGGACACTTGGTCCGTATGACCTGTCTACGCCTCATTTAGCCTGCTGACAAGCCCCCCATTCGTAAATCCCGGCCCGCTCCCCACTTGCGCGCCGGACGGGACACCCGTTGCCTTGTGGGGTCAACTCGGGATGTAACCCGCCATTCCGGACTATCCGTAACCACCTCTCGGGTCGAGAATTTGATCACGCACCGTGATCACTTCCATTTGGCGGCCGGATCCGCGATGTGGCCGGAAAGATCTTTAGTTCTCCTGTACGCTCCCACTCCCGTCCCGATGCACTCGCCGTGCTCGCGGGAACGGGGCCCTCTGTCAAGGCAGCGGCGTCTTGCGGGTACGGTCTGGAGGGGAACGTCCCAGCCTGGTGAGAAAAATCGTCACCAAACGAGGCGCGATTGATCTCGACGGAACTCCCAAGCGTTGGGCAGCATATGTTGTAACTGCCTAGACTGGAGTCAGTAAGTTTGCCTCTGCTATAGAGCGAGCTTGCGTACGGCTTACGCCGAACTCCCCGAGACTTTCCTGGGAAAGCGGGCCGGCTCTACCCCCCCGGAGCCGGACCGTCAGGCGACCCCCGCTCTCCCCCCCGGCGGGGGTCGCCCAGCGTCAGCGGCCGGGGCGGTGGCGAAACCCCCCTTGCCACCGCCCCGCCGCCGACCGAGACCCGACACCGGGCCGCACACCGCGTCCTCCTCCGCCCTGTACGCCAACGCGTCGCAGGCGCATGGACGCCCGACCGCCGCACCGACACGCCCGCCCTGCCCGGCCGACCTCTCCGGGATCGCAGGCCCGCTCGCCGAACTGCGGCATGGTGACCACGCCCGGCGCCACAACGGCCCCGGCGCCACAGCGGACTCCGCGCCACAGCGGGCCCCACGCCCGCCGAAGTTATCCACAGCTCGCGGAACGTCTTCCATGCCGTCACGCAGCGTCGCAAGGTGGTGTCTCCGAACGTCGAAGGAGCCACCGATGAATCTCGCGGCACTGATCGTGACGGGCGACCCCGCCCTCGCCGACGGCCTGCTCCGGCTGGCGGCCGCCGCCGACGCACACGCCGAGGTCGCTTACGGCGCCGACGAGGCCAGGGCCGCCTGGACGTGGCCGTCCCTCATCCTCGTGGGCGCCGACTCGGCCCAGGACGTGGCGTCCGCCGGCCTCCAGCGCCGCCCGGGCGTCGTCCTCGTCACCGGCGACGCCACGTCCGACGCGTACCGGCTGGCAGTCGAGGCCGGCGCCCAGGACGTCGCCCTTCTCCCCGACCACGAGGACTGGCTGATCAACGCGTTCGCCGCCGCCGGCGAACCCGAGAGCGGCTGGGCCACCACGCTCTGCGTGGTCGGCTCCCGGGGCGGTGCCGGAGCCAGCGTGCTCGCCGCCGCACTCGGTCTGGCCGCCGCGGGGCAGGGCCTGCGCACCCTCCTCGTGGACGCCGACCCGTACGGCGGCGGCGTCGACCTGATGCTCGGGCTGGAGGAGCATGAGGGCGTCCGCTGGCATGACCTCGCCGAGCGGCGGGGCAGGCTGAGCACCGCGACGCTGCGGGAGACGCTGCCGCGGTCAGGCGACCTGTCCGTCCTGTCATGGAGGCGCGGGGAACCGGTGCCGGTCTCCGACGACGCGGTCAGCTCCCTGTTCGACGCCGCCGTCCGCGGCTTCGACCTCGTCGTGGTGGACGTACCCCGCTACCCGGGCGACGTGGGCCGCGCGGCACTGCGGTCGGCCGACACCACGCTCCTGCTCGTCCCCGCCGAGGTCCGCGCGACGGTCGCGGCCGACGGCCTCGCCGTGACCCTCCGCCGCGACACCGCCGACGTCCGCCTGGTCGTCCAAGGCCCGGCCCCCGGCGGCCTGACCGCCGACGCCGTCACCCGGGCACTGGACCTGCCCTCCGCCGGCACATTCGAACGCGACCGCCGCCTCCCCGCCGCCATAGACGAAGGCGACCTGGCCCGAGCCTGCCGCCGAGGCCCACTCACCGAGTTCTGCTCCACCATCCTCGCCGACCTGGCCCTACAGCCCTACGCCTACCGAGAAGAAGCCGCCTAACCCCAAAGCACGGCAGGGCTGCTCCTTGACACACGGCGCCCCCTCCCCGCCCGGCGAGGCCAACTG
>NZ_SMKB01000256.1:0-9761 GCF_004348575.1 Actinomadura sp. 7K534 | reverse complement strand
GATCAGGGGGCGGGGGAGTGCTCCAGGTGCGTCAGCCCCAGACCGAGCCGTGCCCAGCTCTCCACGAACCGCTTCTCGTCGATGCGCTTCGGCGGCTCGTACATCGACTCGTTCGCCAGCCAGTAGTTCACGACCGCGCCGCCGAGGATCGAGGCGATGGCGGCCCAGTCCTCGGCCGCGCCCTCGAACTCCGGCTGCGACTCCAGCCAGGTGGCGATGCCGTCGTACAGCGGGTTGACGATGCCCTCGCGCATCTCCGCGACGAGGTGGGGGAACTGATCGAGGTCGCGGAACAGCACCCGGATCAGGTCCTGCTCCTCGCGCATCTTCGCCAGCCCCGCCTGGCACGTCATCCGGAGCCGCGTCTCCAGCGGGCGGTCCTCGTAGACGGTCGCCTGGTCCAGGACGTCGTTGATCTGCTTGCGGGTCCGCTCGATGTGCTCGCGGATGGCGGAGGCGAGCACCTCCTCCTTCGACCGGAAGTGCCGGTAGAGCCCGCCCGCGCCCGGTGACAGGCCGGCGGCCGCCTCGATCTCGGCGACCGAGGTCGCCGCGTAGCCGCGGTGGGCGAAGAGCCGGAGCGACTCGGCCACGATCCGATCGCGCGTAGGTGTCGTCATGGTGATGAAGCCTCCGCGAGAACACTAAGGCATCCGCGACTTGCGGGGGCTCCGCGTCCGCGCGGCACGCCCGAATTCGTGATCCGGCTCGCATCCGGCCGGGGCCGACTAGAGTTTCACTCCTCCGCGCCCCGTCGCCGGAAGGGGCCGTCGTCGGAGAGGTCGGCGATGTTCATGTCTCCGCGGAAGGCGGCCGACGGAGCCTTCCTGCCCGAGGACTTCGTGGTACCGACGCTGGTCGCCGGTCCCCGGTTCCAGATCCGTCCGATCACCGTCCACGACGTGGTCAAGGACTACGGCGCCGTGATCGGCAGCCTGGACCGGCTCGCCGGCCGCTTCGGGCCCGAGTGGGGATGGCCCGACCGCGAGTTCACCTTCGAGCAGGCGCTCATCGACGTCGCCTGGCTCCAGAAGCAGGGCCAGCTGCGGCGCTCGTTCAGCTACGTCGTCATCACCCCGGACGGGGAGGGCCAGCTCGGCCGCATCCACGTCGCCCCGTCCGACGAGCCCGGCTCGGACGCGGTCGTGGTGTTCTGGGTCCGCGCCGACGAGGAGAACTCCGCCCTGGAGAAGGAGTTGGAGGCGTTCGTCCGCG
The DNA here is from genome assembly GCF_004348575.1 of Actinomadura sp. 7K534. Taxonomy (NCBI): domain Bacteria; kingdom Bacillati; phylum Actinomycetota; class Actinomycetes; order Streptosporangiales; family Thermomonosporaceae; genus Actinomadura; species Actinomadura sp. 7K534. The sequence goes on along the minus strand of NZ_SMKB01000256.1, from coordinate 8,546 downwards.
AATGGATGGAAACCGCCTGGCCCTTTGAGAAGGTCCGCTTCCCCGGCCGCGACTAACCCAGGCGGCGGGTCAGGTTGGTCAGTAGGCGGCCTATCAGCAGGTAGACGAGGGCGGCCAGGCCGTAGTTGACGGCTACCTCTAGTTTCGGGTCGGACGGCTGGAAGATGTCCTTGAACTGCCAGGACAGGCCGGTGGCCCTGTCGCCGAACCAGTCGACTATGCCGTTCGCGGTGTTGGCCTCGAAGGCCACGAACACGATGTGCACGGCGAGGATCAGCACGACGGCCGTGGTGATGACCGAGATGACCGTGGCCAGGGCGTCGGCGGTGCGGCGGCGGGCCGCGGTGAGCGAGCGCCGGGTCCGCGGGGCGCGGTGCTCGCCGCCGGGTTCGGTGCGGGTCGTCGTGTGCCCGCCCGTCGCGGCCTGGTCGGGCGGCCGGTCGGGGTTCGCTGTCATCGGCGGCCTCCTTCACCGGGCGGACTGATCGTCTTTTTGCTTCGGATGGGCTGTTCGAGTCCTGTGTTTTCCCTGGTCAGCCGGTTTGTGGTCGGGCGGTCGGGTATATCGCCAACACGGGAGGCCGGACCTGGACCGGGCAACCAGCCCCGGTCACAACAGAACGGTTCCCGCGCGAAGTTCCCGCGTTCTCCTACTCGGATCCCGTCGCATCGCCACTACCAGGAGAGCGCGGGTCTTCGCGTGTGTCCAGCCCCCTTACCCTGTGAGGCGTGCTCGACCCCGATCATGACGCCCCCCTCACCGTCGGTTTCGACCTCGACCTGACCCTGGCCGACACCCGGGCCGGGATCGTGGCCGTGTACGCGGCGCTCGCCGCGGAGACCGGCGTCCCCATCGACACCGGGCTCGTCGTGCGGCGCATCGGCCCGCCGCTGGAGGACGAGCTCGCCCACTGGTTCCCGCCGGACGAGGTGCCCGCGATGGCGGCGCGCTACCGGGCGATCTACGCCGACATCGCGATTCCGGCGACCGTCCTCATGCCCGGGGCCGTCGCGGCCTTGGACGCGGTGCGCGCGAGAGGCGGGCGCGTGGTCGTGGTGTCGGGCAAGAACCAGGCCGACACGGAGCGGACCGTCGCGTACCTGGGGCTAGGAGTGGACGCGGTGGTGGGCGGCCTCTTCGGCGCGGGCAAGGGCGTCGCGCTGCGCGAGCACGGCGCGGGCGCCTACGTCGGCGACCACACGGGCGACGTGGACGCCGCGCGGGCCGCGGCGGCGATGGCGGTGGGCGTCGCGACCGGGCCGTTCGACGCGGCCGCTCTCACCGCTTACGGGGCGGACGTCGTCCTGCCGGATCTGGGGGCCTTCCCCGAGTGGATGGCGTCGTTCGCAACGACCGTATGACCGGATAGTCACAAGTCGGGTCGCGTGTCCCGTCCGCACCGATATTCGGGTGCCCCCGTCGGAGGTCCGGGATAGCTTCGTGCAAGGGCCTCGCGGGCCGCCCGGGAAGCACCCCTCCGTGTACACCGGCGCGCGGTGAGGCACTAATCTTGAGGTCGATTCAGGACGATTACCGAACGAGGTCTCCGGTGCCGACTGGCAAGGTCAAGTGGTACGACTCCGACAAGGGGTTCGGCTTCCTCACGCGCGACGACGGCGGTGAGGTCTTCGTGCACTCCTCGGCGCTGCCGAGCGGGGTCACTACGCTGCGGCCCGGCCAGCGCATCGAGTTCGGCGTGGTCGAGGGCCGCAGGGGCCAGCAGGCGCTCCAGGTCAGGGTTCTGGAGTCGCTGCCGTCGGTCGAGAAGACCATCGCCAAGCAGCGGCGCAAGAAGCCGGACGAGATGGTCGTCATCACCGAGGACCTCATCAAGCTGCTGGACGGCATCTCCAACACCTACCGGCGCGGCAAGCACCCGGCGCCCGCGGAGGCGAAGAAGATCGCGACCGTGCTGCGGGCGGTCGCCGACGACCTGTCGCCCTGATCCCGGTGTTCAGGGCCGCATCTCCGGGTGCGCGTCCTTGATCGTGCTCGTGTGGCGGGGGCGGTGGGTGCCGCGCTGCCGACCGGCTTGGCGGGACAGCAGCAGGCCCAGCGAGACGGCGAGCGCCGCGGCGACGAACGCGAGCGCGATCCGCCCGTCCGCGACGATCGACATGCCGAGGCCGAGCAGCCCGCCGAGCACCCAGGAGAGCTGGTGCAGCGTCTCCGAGACCGCGAACGTGGACGAGCGCATCTCCTCGCCGATCTCGCGCTGCACCACCGCGTCCATGGACAGCTTCCCGAGCACCTGCCCGAGCCCCGCCGCGGTCGCCACCGCCAGCGCCGCCCAGAGCCCGAAGAAGGCCGCGCCGACCGCGCTGACGACGGTGACGGCCGCGAGCGTCGCCACGACGATCAGCCGCGGCGCCCGCGCCTTCATGTAGGCGCCGAGCGCCGTGCCCGCGAGGCCGCCCGCGCCGGCGCACGCCGCCAGCAGGCCGAGCGCCACGTGGTGGGACACCGGGTCGAAGCGCTCCTGGCGGAGCAGGAACGCCAAATAGATGATCAGGAAGCCGGAGAACGCGCGCAGCACCCCGTTCGCCTGCATCGCCTCCGCGACGACCGGGCCGACGCGCGGGAGCGTACGCCAGTGCCTCGCGGATTTCCCGGGCGGCTCCGACCCCGGCTCGGCGTCCGGTGAGGGGTCGGCGTCCGGGATGTCGACCTGCCGCGGCAGCCGCAGTGTGAACACGACGCCGAGCAGGAAGATCACCGTGCCGATGCGCAGCACCCAGCCGGGACCGATGAGCACGGCGAGGCCCGCGGCGACCGGGGCGGTGACCGACGCGGCGATCAGGCCCGCGAACGCGCAGCGCGCGTTCGCCGTCACCAGCGAGATCTCGCTTGGCAGGACGCGGGGCGTCACCGCGGCCCGCAGCACCCCGAACGCCTTGGACAGGACGAGGACGCCGAACGCGGCGGGCAGGAACGTGACCTGGTCGCCGTGCGGAAGCGCGCTCGCCATACCCCAGCACAGCAGCGCCCGCATGACGAACGTGCTCGCGATCGCGTACCGGCGGACGTGCCGCGCCCGGTCGAGCACCGGCCCGATCAGCGGTGCGACGAGCGCGAACGGCGCCATCGTGACGATGAGGTAGAGGGCCACCTGGCCGCGCGCCTGGTTGACGTCCAGGCCGAAGAACAGCGTCCCGGCGAGCGCGACGGTGAGCATCGCGTCGCCCGCGGAATTGAACGCCGACGACTCGATCAGGCTGCCGAGGCCGCTGCGTCCCGCGCCCTGGGCGTGGGTGACGCGGCGGGTCAGCCGGCCCGTCCCCAGCAGCATCGAGCGCGTGCGCCGCAGCACCCGCGCCGTCCGCCCGGCACCGGCGCGTGCGGCCCGCCCGAACCGTGTCCGGTCACCCATGCGCCCTGATCTCCCCCTGCGTTCCCAGGCCGACCGTCGTGCCAGGGCCTGCAGCGCCTCCAACCGAGGGTACGTTCCCCTTATGGCGCCCGGCTCACCCTGTGACCGGCGCCGCACCCCGTCGTGGGACATGCCAAGGGGCCCCGGGGGTCCGGACACGTCGTTCCATGGGCGAGAATTGACATGTGAGCCCATCGCGTCAGACCAGTCCCGCGCGTTCCACCGCCCCGGGGCCCGCCCGCCGGGCCCGGACGCCCGCCGTCGACGCCGCCTGCGCCGAGGCGGTCGACCTCGCCCGCGACGCCGCGGCGGAGACCGCGTGGCCCCAGCCGGTCGGAGACCATCTCGGCCTGCGCGCCGAGGGCGACCGCGTGGTCACGCACTATTTCGAGTGCCTCGACCCCGCCTACACGGGGTGGCGCTGGTCGGTCACCGTGACGAGGGCGTCGCGCGCCAAGAACGTCACCGTCAGCGAGTGCGTCCTGCTCCCCGGGGACGACGCGCTGCTCGCCCCGCCGTGGGTGCCGTGGCTGGACCGGCTGCGCCCCGGCGACCTCGGCCCCGGCGACCTGCTGCCGACCGCGCCCGACGACGCCCGGCTCGCCCCCGGCTACACGCAGGTCGACGAGCGCGGCGACCGGCAGGCCCAGTGGGAGCCCGGCCTCGGCCGCGTCCGGGTGCTGTCCCGGCTGGGGCGCGACGAGGCCGCCGAACGCTGGTACGACGGCGTCGGAGGCCCCCGCGCCCCGATCGCGATGTCGGCGCCGGCGCAGTGCTCCACCTGCGGTTTCTACGTCGCGCTGGCCGGGGAGCTGCGGCAGCTCTTCGGGGTGTGCGCGAACGAGTACTCGCCCGACGACGGGCGCGTCGTGTCGGCCGACCACGGCTGCGGCGCGCACTCCGAGGCGGTCTCGATCCCGGCCGCGTCCGAGCACGGCCCGCCGGTCGTGGACGAGCTGGGCTACGAGGTCGTCCCGTCCGGTGAGGACGCGGCGATCCTCGACGACGAGGCCCTCGGCCATAGCTGACCTGGGGCCCGGCCCGATGAGGGACGACGCTGCGAAGGACGACGCCGCGCGGGACGGGGATCCGTTCGGGACGCGGGCGCTTCGCGAGCGGGTGCTGCGCGCCTGGAGCGAGTCGCCCGCCAGGTTCCGCGAGGACGCCAACACCGAGGAGGACTTCGCCCTCGGCGGCTACCGCGACCGCGTCGTGGTCGAGCTGGCGCAGAACGCCGCCGACGCCGCGCTGCGCGCCGCCGTTCCGGGGCGTCTCAGACTGACCCTCCGCGCGGGCGGCGGCTCTGAGGGCGGGGCCGTGCTGACCGCGGCCAACGCCGGGGCGCCGCTTGACGAGGCCGGTGTGGAGGCGCTGTCCACGCTGCGGGCGTCGTCCAAGCGCGACGACGCCGGTTCAGTGGGACGGTTCGGCGTCGGGTTCGCCGCCGTCGTGGCCGTCAGCGACCGGCCCGCCATCGCGTCCCGGACCGGGGGTGTGGTCTGGTCGCGGGAGCGGGCCCGTGAGCTGGTCGAAGGCGTCCCCGTCCTCGCGGACGAGCTGGCGCGGCGCGGCGGTCACGTTCCGCTGCTGCGATTGCCTTTCGCGCTCGCCGGTGCGGAACTGCCGGACATCCCGGCGGGGCTCGACACCGTCGTGCGGCTGCCGCTGCGTGGGGACGCGGTTGAGTCCGTCCAGCGGCAGCTGGAGCAGGTCGGTGCGGCGCTGATGCTGGCCCTGCCCGCGCTGGAGAGCGTGGCGATCGATGTCGATGGGGACGTCCGCGAGCTGACCGCCGAGCGGCGTGAGCCCGGCGAAGTGGTCATCGACGGGGGAGTGTGGCGGACGGCCGAGGCGCATGGGGAGATCCCTGCGGCGCTTCTGGAAGACCGTCCAGTGGAGGAACGGGCGCGGCCGTTCTGGCAGGTTCGCTGGGCCTTGCCAGAGAGCGGCCTGCCGGAGGGCGTGCCCGGTGTCGTGCACGCGCCCACACCCAGTGACGAACGGCTCGATCTGCCCGCGTTGCTCATTGCGTCGTTCCCACTGGCACCTGACCGGCGCCACGTCGCGCCGGGACCATTGACCGACTTCCTCGTGGAGCGGGCCGCGGAGACCTACGTACGCCTCTTGGGCGAGCTCCCGGTGTCTCCGCGGGTGCTGAGGCTCGTTCCGGGTCCCGTCGGGGCGGGGGAGCTGGACGCGAAGGTCCGCCGGGGCATCCGGGAGCGCCTCCCCGAAGCGCCGCTGCTTCCCCACCGCACGCGCGGACGGGACGCCGTCGCGATGGACGCACCGGCCCCGTTCATCGAGTTCCTCGCCCACGGTGCAGTTCCCGGTGGTGAGGAGTCCGAGCCGGGCGAGGAGGGCGTGGTCGTCGCCGGGCTGCTTCCTCCGGAGTGGCCCGCCCGGGACCCGGCGCTCGCCGCGCTCGGGGTGCGTCGGGTCGAGCTGGCCGACGTGATCGATGAGCTGGCCGCTGTGGACCGGGGACCGGCGTGGTGGCACCGGCTGTACGGGACTCTCGCGGAGGCCGCCACAGACGCTCTGGGCGCCCTCCCGGTGCCACTGGCGGGTGACGCGGGACGGATCGTCCGCGGCCCGCGCGGGCTGCTGATCGCCGACGGCGTCGATCCCGGCGGGCTGGACGCGCTGGGGCTGCGGTTCGTCCACCCGGAGGCGGTGCATCCGCTGCTGGCCCGGCTCGGAGCGGTCGAGGCCGGACCGCGGGCCGTGCTCGGCGACGCCGCCGTGCGGGCCGCCGTCGAGGAGTCGTTCGAGGCGGACGACCCCGATGCGGTCGCGGAGGCGGTCCTGGGGCTGGTCGCGGCGGCGCACATCGATCCGGGCGAGGAGAGCTGGCTGGCCGATCTCGCCCTGCCCGGCGACGACGGGGATCTCTATCCCGCGGGTGAGCTGCTCCTGCCGGAAAGCCCGCTGCGCGACCTCATGGCCGACGACGCGCCGTTCGGGGTGGTCGACGGCGAGGTTCTGGAGCGATGGGGCGCGGAGGTCCTCGCGGCGGCCGGAGTCCTGGACGGATTCGCCCTCGCGCGAGGCGAGGACGTGAACCTCACCGGGCTCGCCGACGCGGCCGAGACCCTCGAACTGGACGACGAGGACCGCTGGGCGGACGACGTCCTAAGGCGGATCGGCCCGCAGGACCTTCCGCCCCTCGTACCGGAGTTCGTCGCAGTCCGGGACCTCGAACTCGTCGACGACTGGGCTGCGGCGCTGCGCCTCCTGTCGAGACCCCCGTGGCGAGCGGCGGTCGTGGATCCCGCGCACGCGACCCTGCACAACGGTCGGCGGGTCGCCGTCCCCTCCTACACGGCGTGGTGGCTGAGCCGTCACCCCGTACTGGACGGCCGCCGTCCCGGCGAGTTCCGGCTGGGCGGGGACGAGGCCCTGACAGGGCTATACGACATCGCGCCGGAGGGCCTGGACGAGCGCCTCCTGCTCGCACTGGGCGTCCGCACGTCGCTGGACGACCTGCTCAACGAACCCGGGGGCGCCCAAGAGCTCCTCGACCGCCTCGGTGACCCGGGACGGTCCGTTCCCCGTGCGCACCTGGGTGAACTGTGGACGGCCCTGGCCGACGCCCGCGAGGCCGAGGTCGAAGCCCCTGATCACGTGCGAGCGGTCGTGGACGGCAAGGTCGAGGTCGTTGACGCGGCCGACGCGCTCGTCCTGGACGGCCCGGACGTCCTCCCCCTCCTGCAAGGCCAGCCGCTCGTCATCGCCGCGCAGGGCAGACACGAACGCCTTGCGGAGCTGCTCGATCTGCCCTTGGCGGGGGACGAGGTGCCTGGTGTCGTCCAGTCGCAGGGTGAGAAACGTTCCGTGCCGGACGTGGTCGCAGCCGTTCTGCCGGAGACCCCCGCCCACTACATCGCGCACGAGCGCCTCGTCGTGGACGGACAGCACGTGCCCTGGTGGACGCGGGACGGCGAGATCCACGCGAGCGGGCCCGGCGGGCTCGCACGGGCGCTCGCGTGGTCCACGGAGAACTGGGCCGACCGGCTCATGGTCGAGGCCGTCCTGCACGACCCGGAGGTCCTGCCGCGCCTCCTGGCCGAATCCGACCTTGAGCCCTAGGCCGCCGTGTCCTGGTTCTTGTGGCGGGCGGCCTCCTGCCGGGCGCGTGCGGCCTGGAGCCTGGGGACGTACCACATGGCGAACAGCCCGATCCCGATCCCGGCGACGCACACCCAGATCCACCAGCGGTCGTCGGACGGCAGCCCGACGATGAGCAGCACGACGAGAGCCACCGCCCAGGCGGCCGTGCCCCCGGCCGCGATCCGGACGTCGTTGGTCTTCATCGGCGGCGGGTCGGGGCGGCGCGGTGGGGTCATGCGGCCAGGTTACGTTGCGGGCTTGCGGCGCTCCGAGTGCGGCCGCCGCGTGCGGCGTGGCAGCATGGGCGGCACGGGAGACGAATGACGATGACAACGCAACCGCCCCGGGAACGCGCGCCGTCCGTGCCGGGCCTCGCCGAAGAGCTGCGCATCTCGATCGCGCGGCTCTCGCGCAGGCTGCGCACGCTGCGGCCGCCGGGCGCGGGCGACGGCGCCGTCAGCCCGCTGTCGGTCACCCAGCTCGCCGCCCTCGCCGCGCTCGAGCGGCACGGGTCGATGACGCCGCGGGAGCTGGCCGACCACGAGAAGGTGCAGCCGCCCTCGATGACGCGCGTCATCGCCCACCTGGAGGAACGGGGCCTCGTCGCGCGCCGCCCGCACCCCACGGACGGGCGCCAGGTCGTGCTGACCGCGACCGACGAGGGCGTCGCGATCCTGGCGGACGAGCGGCGCCGCAAGGAGGCGTGGCTGGCCATGCGGCTCGGCGAGCTGACGGAGGCCGAGCGGGAGGTCCTCCGCCAGGCCGCGCCGATCATCGACCGCCTCAGCCGCTCCTGACCCCGCGGGCGCCGGCTCCGCCGGCGCCCGCGACCCCGTGTTCGACCGCCCCCGTTCAACCGCCGTGTTTGGCGGAATGCCGGCCGGACCATTATCGTTAGCGCTGTTAATGACTTCTGCTGATGGTGGACACGGTGAGCCCGATGGGACCGCGCGGCGCGGCGGCCCCGGGCGGCGGCGGGCACGCATGGTCCGTGCGGCCGCCCGCTCCGCGTCCCCGGCCGCCGTGCGCCCCCGCCGCGGGACGCGCGCCGCGCCGCAGCCC
>NZ_SMKB01000255.1:0-9768 GCF_004348575.1 Actinomadura sp. 7K534 | reverse complement strand
GGTTCCTTGCCGGACGGTCAGCGCACCTTGGCGACCGACCGAACGGCCGCCCGCAGGGCCGCACGGGTCACCAGGAGGACGGGACCGTCCGGGTCCTTGCTGTCCCGGACCGCCACCACCCCGGCCGCGCCCGCCAGCTCGACACAGTTGTTACGGACGATCTGGATGGTGACATTGGGCAGGTCGCTGAGCTTGAGCAGGTGCTCGATCTGCTCGCGCATCACTTCGGCCGAACCCACCAGGTCTGGGAGGGAGAGGACGCAGGTCGGCGGAGGAGGGTCAGTTGCCGAGACTGGGCCACCAGGTGCCCTGCCGAGTCCCAGATGTCCATGTCCTCCTCGCATAGGCCGCCGGTGACGTAACGGGTGGCCACCCGGCAGGCCAGCCAACCCGGTGCCGGTCGCCGCCTGATGTGGACGGTCGCCTCCAGGGTGGTCGACGGGGCCTGGCCGATCTCCAGCACCATCGGGGCCATCGCGTCCCACAGCAACACCAGCGCCAGCAGGTCGGGCCGCCGACCGTCGCGCAGGCGCATCCACAGGTCGCAGGCGGGCGTGCCGCCGGGCTCGCCGCGCAGCCAGCCGGGGACCTCGGCGGTGCGGTACTCCACCCGGTCCAGCAGGCTCATGCCCGGCAGCGCCACACCGTCCAGCGGATCGACGCACTCGTCCGACGGCGGCAACCGCGGCGGACCGCCGAACAGCGACGTAACGCCGTCGACCCGATCGAGATCGGCGAACGTGGCGATTGCCCGCAGCTTCTCCTCGCCGCCCTGGACGAGGCTCACCTGACCGGTCGCCATACGACGCCCCGTATGCGCGACCTCGGTACGCGCCTCGGCCGACCCGACCTCGACTGGACGGAGGAAGTACGCCGACACCGACAGCGGATCGGGATGGGGCACCGTCTCCGCCAGCGCCCGCACGCCGACCGCCAGCCCATAGCTGCCGAGCGGCGCACCATGCATACCGTTCCAGCGGTCGCTGATCTGGGCGTCAAACACCCCGTCGGCACGGCGCGTGACTTCGGTATCAGAATCGAGGAAATCTCCCATGCGCACACCGTCCGGCACCCGGCACCCCGCCCGCGATTACGCCAGAGGTAAACGCGCCCGGCGCGGACGCCGATGACCGGCGTCCGCGCCGCACGCTCCGGGCGGTCTGGTGTTGACCACCCATTGCTCGTGGCCCGCGAACGGGCCCTATCGCGTCAGGACTCCACCTTGTAGGCGCGGACGACCGTCTGGGTCACGGTGTTGCCGTCGGCGTCGGTCGCCGTGATCCGCAGGGAGACGAACCCGGGGGCGTCCGGGTTGGTCACGGTCGCGATCCAGGTGCCGTCCTCTTCGGCGGACGGCGCCGCCTGCCAGGTGCCGCCGTCGTCGGCGGACGTCTCGACGGACATCGAGGTGATCTCGGGCGTCGGCAGGCCCTCGACCGGTCGCACCTTCACGGGGATCCGCGACTCGGAGCCCGGCGCGGCGGCGTTGTCGTCGCTCAGGCCGGGGACCGCGAGCCGCAGCAGGTGCAGCGGAAGAATCTGCTCCTCCCATTCGATGTGGTGCGACTCGAACGACCACTCGGTCTTGGTCGCGGTGGAGAAGACCGCGATCTCCGGGTTGGCGGTGCGGTCCCAGGTCAGGGTGTAGCGCTTGGACTCGGGCGCAAGGCTGGCGTACAGCTGCCCCGTACCGGTGGCGATCGTCTGGCCATCCGCGGCGAGGGTGAACTCGTTGGTCGTCCGGTCGATCGAACCGGTCCGTCCGGACGAGTCGACGTACGTGATGGGGGCGATCACCGAGAGCTGGCCGCCCGAGCTCCGCCGCGGTTTCGCTCCCACGCCGAAGTCGCCCGGGGTGAGGACTGCGCCGTTCCAGACGTCGTCGCGTTCACCCTGTTCCGCCACGGCCTGGTAGTCGGCGATCTGGGCCCAGTTCTCGTAGGCGATTCCGTAGCCCAGCTCCCGGCTGTAGGTCAGTCCGGGCTCGATGTAGGTAGTGACGGTCTGCGGGAAGGTCACGTCCATTCGCAGCGAGTCGACGTAACCGCCCGTCAGGTTGAGGCCGCCGGACCGGGAGTGATTCACCGAGCGGAAGTGGTTGCGGGTCACGCTCAGCTCGTCCGGGCTCGGGTGCCACACCGTGTCGGACGGGATCCGTCCGGCGAAGTAACGGCTGAGGATGTACGCCGCGCCCGGCCCCTCGGTCGCGTCGCGCTTCCCCCACCCGAGGGCCTGGAAGCCGACGTTCTCCGTGACTTCGCCGGGCCCGTGCCAGACGGCGAAGACCGAGCCTTCGGGGCCCTCAGCGGTGAACCGGTACCACGGAGTCTCGTACCATGCCTCGATCATGCCGGGGACATCGACGCCCTGCGGACTGAGCTCGACGGGCTCGCCCTCCCGCGCGTCCATCACCAGGTCGAGGTCCCAGTCGTCGACCGTGATGCGGTGGTTGATCAGGGTTTCGCCCTCCCCGGTGGCGATGGCGGTGGTGACGTCATAGACGCCGGGCGGCAGTTCGAAGACGCCCGTGCCGTTCTCGACCCTGCGCTCCCAGCGGCCGCCGTCCGTGACGCTCCAGGCGTAAACCCAGGTCGGCTGCGTCGGATCGACGCCATTGCGGTCGACCAGGTTCACCGCGACGTTGTACTTCTCCCGGCCGACATCGACCGCGAGGGGGGTGGTCACCTTCGCCGCGCCGTCGGTTCCCGTGGCGACCAGCGTTCCCTGGTAACGGCCGTGGGGAATTCCGGCACCCCGGAAAGTCAGTGTCACCTCCGCGCTTCCGCGGCGGGGAACGGTTACCTGGTCAGGCGCTTCGAGCAGCTCGGCGGGGGCCTCGGTCGGCTCTTCGTCGGGACCGGTCAGGTCGGCGGCCAACCGCAGGGTGACGGGCCTGGGCCCGGTGTTGCGGTAGGTGATCGTATGCCGCCGTGTCAGGTCCGGGATACCGGGCGAGGCCAGGTCGACGGTGATGGAGTCGGGGGAGGCCGTCACGGACCCGACCGGAGGAGCGGGCGCGGGCACGGGCGCACGAAGGTGGATCGAGAGCGCCGTCGCGCCCAGCGGCTCACCGGTCGCAGACGTGACCTGGACGGTGCCGCGATAGGCACCGGGCTTGACCCCATGGCGGCGCAGTTCCAGCTTCGCGCCGGCCTCTCGCCCGGCGGGCACGGTCAGGGAATCCGCCGACAGCGCCGCAAGCGCGGCGGGGGCCGCGTTTCCGGAACGGTCCCGCAGCTTTACCCGCAGTCGGATTTCCTGGTCCTTGCGTGTGTTGTTGCGATAGGTGATGGCCCGGCCGACCGGCTCGACCGCGCTTTCGGACCAGGTCAACGGGACGACCATGCGACGCGGGGCGACCGCGAACGGCTCCTTCACGCGTTTGGAGGTCACTTCGTACGGCCGCGACGCACCGTCCGTGGGTGTCGTTTCCGCGACGGCCGAACTCGCTCCTTGAACGGCCATCAACGTATTTGCGGTCAGGGTCAACGTGGCCAGGACGGCAATGCCGGCACGACCTCTCACACCATCACCTCATCGCGAATGGAAGCACGTTGAACTTACAGAAACCAGGACGTGCGGATGATCGCTCCGGTTTACCGTGAGCCGACGGCACTGGGTGGCCGCATCGGGACAGCGCGGCCAAATCTCCTTCCCCGTGCTCGTCCTCAGCGGCGGGCGCGCAACGGCCACGGCGCCCTGGTACTCGCCGCTTCGCCCCTACGAAGTTCACCCATGTCGCACCTGAGTTCCGTGCTTCTGGCATGGTGGTCTAATGACGGTTACCGCAATCGATTACCAGTGGATCAACGACTACTCAGAGCTAGCAGATGCGTACTGCGCTCTCCTGGCCCGCGGCCTTTCCGTGCAGGATTACCTACGGGGCATGCACGCCACGCCTTGCGGGACCGTCTCGGGGTATGCCGACTTGGAGAGGCGAAGCTCGGATGTCTGGAGGGAACACCCCGGTCAGCAGTACCTGATAGCGGCCACCACCCTCCCGGGTGATCAAGGTGAATGGCTATTGGGCCTGGAAGTAAACGGCTTCCTGGGGACCATCCCACATCTAGTCGAACCCTTGTCGCGAGGTACCCGCCTGGTCTCCCACTTCTGCAACGTCAACGCCGTCGACCGGTTCCTCTGGTACGAGGACGGCGAGGCCCGGACGTCCTTCGAACCCCTCTTCCCGACTGGCCTAAACGATTCCCCTCCAGACGATTCCCCTCCAGACGGTTTCATGGAACTGATGGAAGAAGTGGGATTCGACCTGCGAGAGGAAAATGACGAATACGAACGGGACTTCTCCATGACGACCGAGGCCACATTCGCCCTCGCCGAACGACTGACGGGGGTTCACCTCACACCGGAACTCCTGGACAAAGCAACGTTCGTCACCGGCCTCGTCCCCCATAGCGCAGCCCACGGCCCCGGTTGATCGCCATGGCCCTTGGCGCGTCAATGTCCGCGCAGGACGCGCCCCGTCTCCCATGGATCGGGAACGCTGCTGCGACCCCCTGAAGGACCGCCGGAAGGGGCAGGCATGTGGGCACGAACGCTGGAGGTCGGGTCAGGTGTCGTCCGCCGGGGGAGCCGCCTCATACTCGGGTTCGGTCCATGAGGTGGGCTGGGACTCGATGGACTTCCTGGTGTGGTCGAGCAGCCGGAGGAGCTCATCAGGGTCGTCGAAAAGCTCATTGCGAGGGAGCGGATCGTCACGGACGTATTCGATCGCGTTGATGACGTACGAGCTGCACCTGACCCGGCTGGCGGTCCACCGGGTCGGCATGCCGGACGCCATCGGCCTGGTCAGCGACGGCATCCAGCGCACCGCCCGCTATGCCGGAGTGACGCAGAAGTGCCACGCCACCGTCAGCCGGGCCTGGGTGGAACTCGTGGCCCACCACGCCGCCGAGCACGCCACCCCGGACTTCGGCGTCTTCATCGACCGGTATCCCGCGCTGCTCGACAAGCGCCTGCTCACCCGCTTCTACCGCTCAACGACGCTGGCCGGCCCGCAAGCCCGCCCCGGTTGGGTCGACCCGATCTGGTCGCCTTCCCCTGGCAGGGCAGCGATCACTAGTGGCCCGAAACCGGCGACGCGGCGATCACACGCGTCCACCACACCCGAGGGCAGCCCGAGATTGACAGCAACACCCGCCATCGCCCCGCAGGTCACGGACGCACGGTGAACCGACCCGGTGCAACCGGCCGACCGTAGGCCCGGCGCACCCCACGTAGCTCCCATGACGTCCGTGCCCGCAGTGGACGCGCGTCAGCCTTGCCCGGTGATGGCCTGCTGCTCCCGGCTGAGGATCTCCCCGAACTCCTCCAGGTCGTCATAGTTGCTGAGGACGACGCCGACCCAACCGCGGTCCAGGTAGATGTTCCAGTTGGCGCTGACCCCGCCGGTGCCGCCGCCGCGCCCCGACACCCACTCGCCGCCATTGACGATGTGAAGAACACCCGAGTACGCGTGGAACGACGTGGGCCGGCGGCCGGGACCGTTGGACCCGGTGTACAAGTGGGCGTAGGGCCGGTTCAGCACCGTGGCGTTGCGCAGTGCTTCCGCGAACCGGACCAGGTCCGGTGCGGTGGCGAACACGTTGCCAATGAAACTGCGGCCCGGATTCTCGCCTGGCCCCTGCCGGCTCAGGCTGTCCTTGTCCAGGTTGCGGACTCCGTCCACCCGGCTGCCGTCGGGCTGGCGCATGTAGGGGTGCGCGATGTGCTCGTCGGCGAGCCACTGGTCCCTGGTGTAGTAGGCGGAGCCGGTCATTCCGGCGCGTCCGAAGACGTGTTCGTTCATGTAGTCCCAGAACGTCGTACCGGTCACGGCTTCGACGATCTGCGTCGCCATCGCGTCGGCGGCGCCGCCGCCGGCGGAATGGCTGTTGAGGGCGTCGTTCGAGCCGGGGACGGCCACCAGCGTCGCCTGCCGGACCCACTGCCGCTTGTATTCGCGCACCTCTTCACGGCTGTTGAAGACGCGCTGCACGTCCGGGGCCGGGGCGTCTATCCCAGAGGTACTGGTGAGCAGGTGGTGAATGGTCACCTGCTCGGCGATGTCGCCGTCGATGCCGTCCAGGTGGGAGCCGACCGTGTCCGTCAGCGTCAGCCTGCCCTCCTGCAATAGCTGCAGGATGGCCACCGGAGGGAACGGAATGCCCGCCGAGGAGAGGTTGAACGCGACATCCTGGTGGTTGCGGACCTGCCTTTCCTTGTCGGCCCAGCCGTAGCTGCGTGACAGGACGGTCCGACCCCGGTGCGCCAGCAGTACCACGCCGGAGAACTTGTCCTGTGCGGCCAGGCCCGCCACGTACCGGTCATAGGCACCGCCGGGCAGCGCGTCGCGCGGGATCGGGCCGCTTGGCGCCGGGTCGGCGTGGCCGGGCCGGGCGCCCACCAGTTGCGCACCGGCCCCGACCACGCCCGCGGCCGCCAACCCGCCCCATCCGAGCAGCCGCCGCCGGTCGACACCACGCACGGAATCCTCGTCCATCATCACGGCCCTTTCCTGATCGGCGAACCGGTTCACCATCCGGCCCGCAACGTCCCAGCCAACGGACGGACACAGCAGAGAGCCGAAAGCCGTGACCCGGGCCAGCGACCAGAGCCGGCCGATGCGGACTCCGCCGCGGCCCCCGAAGCGGGGCACGCCATTCCCTCGGCAAGGACCGCTGTGGCCCATGCCCCCACCGAAGACGAACGGGCGTTGCGCCGACGTATGAGCTTTCCGATACACCCGCAATACACCGGGAGCCTCATCCACGAAGAACTCGTCGTGAGCCCCCACGGCGCAGCCAGATCTACCCGGCGCGTCGCGTCGGCGACTTGGCGACCCGGATCGAGGGCGCCGCTCCCGCCGCCTGGCAGGCCGGCACGGGCGCGGACGTCCTCCTGAACGACAACGAGGTGGAGCCCATCGAGGTCGCCCCGCCCTCGTCGTGTATTCCGTTGCCCACGTCGTCTGTGAACTCCCCGTCCCCCGGCCGAACTGGGCGGACGGCCCGCCCTGGGTCTGTGTCCCGGACGGGGCGAGCTGCGGGTGATCGGAGAGCGGTGCCTGCGCGTCGCGATATTGCCTGTCACTCTTGCCGCAGCGGTGGCGTTCCCGTTCACCGAGCACAATGCCCGGCGGATGCGGTCGGCCTGCATGGAGGCGCGTGGACCTCGGCGGTGTGGCGGCTGGACGGTGCGTCAGAGCACGGTTAGTCGGTTGACCAGCAGCTCCGTCCGGCGCTCGGTGTCCTCAGGTGGCAGCCGTCCCGCTCGGGTCAGGGTCGCCAGCCCGTGCAGGGACGCCCAGAACAGCTCGGTGAACAGTGCCGGGTGGACGCCGTCGCCGGCGACCTCGTCCAGGTTCTCCAGCAGGGCGGCGAAGGCGTCCTTCAGAGGCTCCGGGGTGTCCTTCTGCGCGAACGCAAGGCCGCCGTCGAGCTGGAACATGGCGTCGTAGACCGCCGGGTTGCGTGCGGCGAAGTCGAGGTAGGCGCGGGCGAGGGCGGTGACCCGGGCGCGCGGACCGTCCGCGTCTGAGGCCGCGGCCCGCAGCGCCGCGGCCATCTCGGCGGCGCCTTCCAGGGCGACGGCGCCGATGATCTCCCGCTTGCCGCGGAAGTGGCTGTAGAGGACGGGCTGGCTGTATTCGATGCGCTCGCTGAGCCGGCGGGTGGTGACCGCGTCCCACCCCTGTTGCTCGGCAAGCTCACGGGCCGTCGCCACGATGAGGCGCTCGCGAGCCGCCCGCTCACGCTCCTTGCGCTCCTGTACGGACATGCGCTGATCCTAGCACCGCTAGACAAGAGAGCGGCAGCAGTACTAGCGTTGCCACGTCATCTATCAACGCTAGTCTTTTAGGAAGGGTTCAGCATGCTCAACGCACTCGGGGTCATCACCACCGTGGTCGTCGGCCTGATGGTGGGGGTGGAGTTCTCCGTCGCCTTCGTCATCAACCGGATCCTCGACGCCCTCCCCGACGACAGCGCCCTGCGCGGCCGGGCCCACGGGGGTCGGATGCTCGGCGCCGTGATGCCGGTCTGGTACATCACCTCCCTCGTCCTCACCGCGATCTGGGCCATCGCCGGCTGGGGCGACCCAGGAACCGGCCTCGTCATCACCGCCGCCGCGCTGCTGATCGTCAGTGTGATCATGTCGATCCTCCTGCTCGTCCCGATCAACAACCAGGGCAAGACGTGGACCCCCGACAACCGGCCCGACGACTGGAAGCAGCAGATGAACCGCTGGGACCGCTTCCACTACGTCCGCGTCGCCGTCATCATCGCCGCCTTCACCCTCCTACCGGCCGCCCTGGCCTGACCCCGCCCCACACTGAGTAGGCGACGCACGATCCCCCCACTTCTGGGACAGCGGCAGTGTTGATCACGATGAATCCCACCGTGACCGCGGCGCGGGCGGCAGCGGACAGACGAGACCCGGGGCAGCCCCAGCGGACGCGTCTCGAGAACTCCGTCAGGTGGCGGTGTGGCTGCGGCCCACGGCGACCTACATGCCAAGGCGGGTCGAGCCCAGGTCTCTCCCGCCCAGTGCTTTGCCCGTCCCTAAGCCCGTTCCTAACCCCGTCCGCGACGCTGATACCCCGAAGCGCCCGACACGGTTCTCGGGCACGGCCACGTCCCCCACCTCCCACCCACAAACGACCGTTAGGCCGCCTCGGGATCGTCCGACCGGGAAGCGGCAGTGATCACGGTCCGGGCGCTGACACGGAAAGCCGCCCAACCATCGCGCGGCGAGCTTGTCCCGCAGCTCACCACGGGATGCACGCCGCCGAGGCAACTCCTCGACCTGAGCCACAGACGGCCGCGCAAGGCCACGTACCCTTCCTCGCCGCGAGGACGAGGGGCCTTCCCGAGCTCTGAGCAACACCTTCCGATGGCGCGGCGGGGGCCTGGTCCGAGCAACTCCACATGAAAGCGCAGTCCCGCACCCTGGCCCACAGTGCTTGCAATCTGCAACTGCCAGCCACTACGGTCTCCCCGAGTGGTTGCAAATTACAAGCGGTAGGAGCCCCATGCTGACGCAGGTGGCGGAGGGCGTGCTGGTCCACCAGAGCGCGTTGCTCCTGAACAACGCTGTCGTGGTGCAAGGACGAGCAGGCGCACTGCTCGTCGACGCCGGAATAACAGGCGACGAAATGGCCTGCCTCGCGAACGACCTTCGCGAGCTGGGCCAGCCCGTCGCGGCGGGCTTCTCGACGCACCCCGACTGGGACCACGTCCTCTGGCACGCCGACCTCGGCGAAGCACCCCGCTACGGCACCGCCCGCTGCGCGGCCTACATGCGAGATCTCCGCTCGAAGCCCGACTGGAAGGCCCGAGTCGCCGAGGGACTGCCGCCCGAAATCGCCGACGAAACACCCCTAGAACTGTTCGGCCTAATTACCGATCTCCCAGCCGAAACTGCGCAGATCCCTTGGGACGGCCCTAAGGCTCGGATCATCGAGCATCCTGCACATTCTCCGGGCCATGCGGCACTGCTGATCGAGGAACGCGGCGTCCTCGTAGCCGGCGACATGCTCTCCGACGTCTTCATCCCGATGCTCAACGACCCGGACGGCACCAACGACCCAATCGAGGAATACCTCGTCGGCCTGCGCCTACTGGAAGAAGCGGCGGACGACGCTGAGGTCCTCATCCCAGGTCACGGCTCCGTCGCCCAAGCCGACCAGATACGTACACGCATCGACCAGGACCGAGCCTACGTACACGCCCTACGCGACGCCGAACCCCCCAACGACCCCCGCCTCGGCCC
>NZ_SMKB01000254.1:0-9794 GCF_004348575.1 Actinomadura sp. 7K534 | reverse complement strand
AAGTGTATAAGAGACAGGGGTGAAGGGGGTCAGGTGGGCGAGCGGAGCCCGCGGCGCTGCAGCAGGACGGCGGCCACGATGATCGCGCCCTTGGCGATCAGCTGGTCGCTGGTCTGCAGGCCGTTCAGGATGAACAGGTTGGTGATGAGCGTGAAGATCAGGACGCCGAGGATCGACCCGACGACCGTGCCGCGCCCGCCGGTGAGCAGCGTCCCGCCGATGATGACGGCGGCGATCGCGTCCAGCTCGTACAGGTCGCCGTGCGTGCTGGAACCGGTGGTGGTCCGCGCCATGATGATGAGCGCGGCGATGCCGCAGCAGAACCCCGACAGCGCGTACAGCGCCAGGGTGTGCCGGCGGACGTCGATGCCGGCCAGCCGCGCCGCCTCGGGGTTGCCGCCGACCGCGAACGTCCGGCGGCCGAACGTGGTGCGGTTGAGCAGCAGCCAGCCCGCGAACGCGACGGCCGCGAAGATGTACACGACCAGCGGCAGCCCGAGCACCCGGGTGGTGGAGAGCGCCACGAGCGCGTCGTTCTCGGGCCGGATCAGCTGGGTCTTGCGGTCCGACATCCGCTGCGCCAGCCCCCGCGCCGCGACGAGCATCGCGAGCGTGGCGATGAACGGGACGAGCCGCCCGTAGCTGATCAGCAGCCCGGACACGACGCCCGTGCCGGTCCCGACGAGGATCGCGCACAGCGCCATCACCGCGGGCCCGTACGACTGCGTCGCCACGGTCGTCGCCCACACCGACGCCAGCGCCATCACCGATCCGACGGACAGGTCGATCCCGCCGCCGATGATCACGAAGGTCTGCCCGACGGTGATCACGCCGATGGTCGCGGCGAGCACCAGGATGGCGACCACGTTCCCCGACGTGGCGAAGTTCTCCGGCTGGGTCGCCAGGCCGACGCCGGCGAGCAGCACCAGCGCGGCGACCAGCCCGAGGTGCCGGATCTCCCCCGGCCCCCGCACCGCGGCGGCTCCAGTGCCGGCCGGCGGCCGCGGGCCGCCCGGGCCCTTGCCCACCGGGACGCGCTTGGCCAGCGAGACGAGCCGGCCGTCCGGCCCGCGCGCCTCCCTGCCTTCCGGCGGTGTCCGGGGGGCCGATCCCCCGGACCCCTGGCTCGTCTCGGTCACAGGGCGCTCCCTTCCATGATCATGTTGAGCACGGTGGCCTCGTCGAGCGCGCGGGCGTCGCCGGTGTGCACGACCCGCCCCTCGCGGACGACGAGGACCCGGTCGGCGAGCCCGAGCACCTCGGGGACCTCGCTGGACACCAGCAGCACCCCGATCCCGCGCCCGGCCAGCTCGCGGATCACCGCGTACAGCTCGGCGCGCGCGCCGACGTCCACGCCGCGGGTCGGCTCGTCCAGGATCAGCAGCCGCAGCCCGGCGGAGCCGAGCAGCCAGCGCGCCAGCACGACCTTCTGCTGGTTGCCGCCCGACAGCGTCACGACCGGGCGGGCCGGGTCGGGCGGCCGGATGTCGAGCGCCTCGATCTGCCGGCGCACGTCGGCGGTCTCGCGGCGCCGGTCGAGCCAGCCGAACGAGGCGTACCGGGACAGCCCGGCGACGGTGACGTTCCCGGCGACGGTCTCGTTCATCAGCAGCGCCTGGCTCTTGCGCTCCTCCGGCGCCATGCCCATGCCGCGCCGCACCGCCGCGCCCGTGTCGCCGGGGCGGACCGGGCGGCCGTCGATCAGCACCCGCCCCCGCGCGGGGCGCCGCGCGCCGTAGACCGTCTCCAGGATCTCGGAGCGGCCGGAGCCGACCAGCCCCGCGAGCCCGACGATCTCACCGGCGCGGACGCTGAGCGAGACGTCCTCGAAGGAGCCCGGGAGCGTCAGGTGCTCGACCCGGAGCACCTCGGGCCTGTCCTCCTCCGCCACGGGTTCGGGCCGCTCCGGGAACACGTACTCGACGTCCCGGCCGGTCATCAGCGACACGATCTGGTCGGTGGAAGTGATCCGGGCGGGCAGCCCGACGGCGACGGCCCGGCCGTCCTTGAGGACGGTCACCCGGTCGCCGATCTCCCGGATCTCCGCCAGCCGGTGCGAGATGTAGATCACCGCGACGCCGGCCGCGGTCAGCTCGCGGATGATGCGGAACAGGTTGCCGACCTCGTCGTGGGCGAGGGCGGCGGACGGCTCGTCCATCACCAGCAGGCGCGCCTCGTGCGACAGGGCGCGGGCCATGCTGACGACCTGCTTGCCCGCCGCCGGGAGCCGCCCCACCTCGCGGCGCGGCGGGATCTCCGCGTGCCCGAGCCGGCCGAGCAGCTCGCGCGCCGCCCGCTCGGCGTCGCCGCGGCGGGTGAAGCCGAGCGTGGACTTCTCGTGGCCGAGGAAGATGTTCTCCGCGACCGACAGGCCGTCCACGAGGTCGAGCTCCTGGTAGATCGTCGCGATCCCGGCGCGCATCGCGGCGTTCGGCCCGGCGAGCCGCACCGGCTCCCCGGCGAACACGATCTCGCCCTCGTCCGGCTGGTGCGCGCCGGCGAGCACCTTGATCAGCGTCGACTTCCCGGCGCCGTTCTGCCCGAGCAGGCAGTGCACCTCGCCGGGCCGGACGTCGAGGTCGACGCCGTCCAGCGCGCGGACGCCGGGGAACTGCTTGACGATGCCGCGCATGAGCAGCAGCGGTTCGGTTTCGGGCGAGCCCATCGGGCCTCCTCGGTGGAGAGGGGGTCAGGACGCGGAGAAGACGTGGTCGCTGATGAGGCGGGCGCCGCCGACCACCCCGGCGGCGCCGGCGAGCTCGGACAGCACGATCGGGAGGTTGCCGGTCGCGAGCGGCGCGGACCGGCGGTAGACGACGCTGCGGATCTCGGCGAGCAGCGCGTGGCCGAGCCCGGCGACGCCGCCCGCGATGATGACGAGGCCGGGGTTGAAGAAGCTGACCAGCCCGGCGAGCACCTGCCCGACGTGCCGGCCGCCCTCCCGGATGATCTGCACCGCGACGGGGTCCCCGGCGGCCGCCGCCTCGCCGACGTGCGCGGCGGACAGCGCCCCGTGCGTCTCCAGCAGCGCGGCGAGCCGGGACGACCGGCCCGACCTGGCCGCCGCCTCGGCGTCCCGGGCGAGCGCCGCGCCGCCGAAGTACGCCTCCAGGCAGCCCGCGTTGCCGCACGCGCAGATCGGCCCGTCGTCGTCGACGCGGATGTGGCCGATGTCGCCCGCGCTGCCTGACACGCCGCGGTAGATGGCGCCGTCCACGACGATGCCGCAGCCGATGCCGGTGCCGATCTTGACGAGCAGGAAGTCGTCCACGGCGCGCGCGAGCCCCGCGTGCAGCTCCCCGAGCGCCATCAGGTTCACGTCGTTGTCGACGAGGACCGGGCAGCCGAGCTCCTGGCCGATCGCGTCCCGCACCGGGAAGCGGTCCCAGCCGGGCATGATCGGCGGGACGACCGGCATGCCGTCGCGGAAGCTGACCGGGCCGGGGACGCCGATGCCGGTGCCGTGCACCTGCGTGACCAGCCCCTGGTCGCGCAGCTTGCCGAGCAGGTCGAGGGCCCGGTCGAGCACCACGGTCGCGCCCTGCCGAACGTCGCACTCCTCGCTGACGTGCCCGAGCACCTCCAGCGCGCCGTCGGTGACCGCCACGTCGATCGAGGTGGCGCCGACGTCGAAGGCGGCGAACCGCAGGTTCGGCGACAGCCGCACGATCCCGGACCGCCGGCCGCCCCGCGACGCCGCGAGCCCGGCGCCCTCCACGAGCCCGAGCTCGACGAGCCGGTCCAGCTCCACGGCCAGCTTCGACCGCGACAGCCGGACCACGTCGCCGAGCTCGGCGCGCGAGCGCGGGCCCTCGTCACGCAGCAGCCGCAGCAGCCGTGCCTGATGCACGTTCTGCGGGCGGGCCGACATGCGCATCACGCCGTCCTCTCAGGTCCTCCGGGACGAGACCGGGCCGGTGTGACCCCGGTCTCATGGCGAGAACGTAACCGGCTTTCGCCGCGTTGTGAAGACCTTTTCGTGATTGTGATCGAACTTTCTCCACTCAGAGGACAAAGCTGGACATGCGAAGGCCCCTGCCCAGGTCAGCGGGCAGGGGCCTGCGGGGCGACGCTAGTAGCTGACGGTCTGGCGGCCGCTCATCGTCCGCATGATGTGCTCGACGAGCGTGATGAGCACGCGCTTGGCGTCCTCGCGGTCGCGGACGTCGCAGTTGATGACCGGGATGTCGGGCGACAGGTCGAGGGCGTCGCGCACCTGCTCGTGCGAGTGGTGGCCCGCGCCGTCGAACCGGTTGACGCCGATGATGAACGGGACGCCGCGCCGCTCGAAGTAGTCGACCGAGGCGAAGCAGTCCGCCAGCCGGCGGGTGTCCACCAGGACGACCGCGCCGAGCGCGCCCTTGGCCAGTTCGTCCCACATGAACCAGAACCGGTCCTGGCCGGGCGTCCCGAACACGAACAGCACGAGGCCGTTCGGGAGCGTGATGCGCCCGAAGTCCATCGCCACGGTCGTCGTCGTCTTGGACGCGACGGCCGTGGTGTCGTCGATCCCGATGCTCTTCTCGGTCAGGGCCTCCTCGGTCCGCAGCGGCCGGATCTCGCTGACCGCGCTCACCAGGGTGGTCTTGCCGACGCCGAAGCCGCCGGCCACGAGGATCTTGACCGTCAGCGCGGAATCGCCCTGGGCGGCCGCCGCGTCAGAGCGCACGGATTCCATCGATCACTTCCTTGAGTACACGCTCGCCGGGGAACTGCGCCACCGGCGCGGGACGCCGGACCTGGATCAGCGAGTGGTCGAGCAGGTCGCCGAGCAGGACGCGGACGACCCCGAGGGGAAGTTCCAGATCCGACGCTATCTCGGCGACCGACAACGGGGTGCGGCAAAGCTCCAGGATCATGTCATGTTCGGGCTCCGGCGACCATTGGGACGCACGAAGTGCGGCCGAGTCGTCGTCGGACACGGCGGTCTCCACCGCGACGATGAGGGCGACCAGGTCGAACTCGACGCCGTCGTAGTGCGTCCGGCCGCCGGTGAGCGCGTACGGACGTACGACGGGGCCCGCGGCCTCGTCGTACCAGGCGCCGCCTCGCCCCTCCACCTCAAACGCCGCCCGGCTCGGCCGCGGCGACCCGCGGGTTGGCCGACAGGTGCTGGCCGACGCGGGTGACCAGCATCGCCATCTCGTAGGCGATGACCCCGAGGTCGGCGTCGGCGGAGGCGAGGACCGCCAGGCAGGCGCCCTTCCCGGCGGCGGTGACGAACAGGAACGACGACTCCATCTCCACGATCGTCTGCCGGACGGGCCCGCCGCCGAACGTCTCCCCGGCTCCGCGGGCGAGGCTCTGGAAGCTCGCGGCCACCGCGCTCAGGTGGTCGGACTCCTCGCGGGCCAGCCCGCTGGACGCGGCCATCTTCAGGCCGTCGCCCGACAGCACCACCGCGTTCTGCACCGGGGCGACCCGCTGGACCAGGCTGTCGAGGAGCCAGTCCAGCTCACCGCCTCCGCCCGGGACCTCGGCGCCGGGGTACTGGGCCTCTGTCATGGGGTGTCGTCCTCCTGGTCGGCTGGGTCTCGCGCGGCCTCCGCGTCGGCCGCGTCCTGTCTGCCAAGCTGCCAGCCACGCTGCATGGCGGACATCATCGATCGCAGTGCTTCGGGTGAGCGCGGGTCGTCCTCGTCCGGAGCGGTCCCGGGGGCGGGCGCGCCGTCGCCGGCGGCCCGGTCCGGTGCCGCCGGGGGCGCCGCGTCCGGCGGGACGGGCGCGCCGAGCGGCATCCCGGCCGGCTCGGGCCCGCGCGGCGGGCGGGCGGGCTCCGCCGGCGGCGGGTCGGCCACCGGCGGCGACTGGCCCTGGGCGGCCAGGTGCTCGTCGACCCGCTGCTTGAGCTGGGGCGCCAGGTGCTGCTGCCGCCTGCGCTTGGGCAGCTCGCCCGGCTTCAGCGGGGGCGCCTCCGGGCTCGCCCGGGCGGGCTCGGGCGCCGGGCGCTCCGGTTCGGCCCGCGGCGCCTGCTCCGTCGCGGGCCCGTCGGCCCGCTCGGCCTCGACCAGGCGGACGACGCCGCCCGTGTCGGCCGCCGGCAGCGCCGGGGCCGCCGCGGAGGCAGGCTTGGACGCCGACAGGGCCGGGGCGGTGCCCGGCAGCGTCTGCATGGGCCCGGTGAGGCGCCGCGCGGCCGGTTCGGTCTCTGGCTCGTCCACGATCAGCGAGGCGGGGATCAGCGCGATCGCGGTCGTCCCCCCGTACGGGGACTGGCGGAGCGTGACCTGGATGCCGTGCCGCTCGGCCAGCCGCGCCACGACGAACAGCCCGAGCTGCGCGCTGTCGGACGGGTCGAAGTCCGGCGGCCGGGCGAGCCGCGCGTTGGCGGCGCGCAGCGCCTCCTCGGTCATCCCGAGGCCGCGGTCCTCGACCTCGATCGCGAAGCCGTTGGCGACCGCGTGCCCGCTGACCCGCACCGGCGACTGCGGCGGCGAGAACGTGGTGGCGTTCTCCACGATCTCCGCCAGCAGGTGGATGACGTCGGCGACGGCGGAGCCGAGCAGCGCGACGCGCGGCAGCGGCTGCACCCGGACGCGCGGGTAGTCCTCGACCTCGGCGACCGCGCCGCGGACGACGTCCACCAGCGGCACCGGGCGGCGCCAGCCGCGGCCCGCCGTCTTGCCCGCGAGGATCACCAGGCCCTCGGCGTGCCGGCGCATCCGGGTCGCGAGGTGGTCGAGCCGGAACAGGTCCGACAGCTCCGACGGGTCCTCGGTGCGGCGCTCCATGGAGTCCAGGAGGCTGAGCTGGCGGTGCAGCAGCGCCTGGTTGCGGCGCGCGAGGTTGACGAACACCTCGCTGATGCCGCGGCGGGCCGCGGCCTCGCCCTCGGCCGACGCCACGACGGCCGCGCGGGCCCGGTCGAACGACTCGGCGATCTGCCGGATCTCGTTGATGCGGTAGTCGAGCTCGGGCGCCGGCTCGGGCTCGGCGGGCCGCCCGGCGCGGATCCGCTCCGCCAGCCGCGGCAGCCGCTGCTGGGTGAACTCGACCACGCCGCCGGCGAGCGCGCGGCACTCGCGGACCAGCCGCCGGGACACCCGGACGGCGAAGAACGACGACAGCACGATCGCGAGCAGCCCCAGCCCGCCGGCGAGGGCGAGCCGCGCGAACGTGCCGATCGCGATGCCCTGGGCGTGCTGGGTGAGGTCGTCGAGGACGTCGTTCTCCAGCTCGAACAGCTGGCCGTGGACGGCGTTGCTCGCGCTGCTCCAGGCGGCGGGCTCGATGACGGTGACCTCCCGCGCACCGCCCTGCGCCCCCTCCGGGAGCGCGCCGCCTCCCGCGGCGGTCCCGCGCTCGGCGGCCGCCGCGGGCGGCTCGGCGCCGTGGATGACCTCGTTCTCCATCCGCATCAGCTGCCGGGCCGGCGGGCCGCTCATCAGCCGCTCGTAGCGGGCGTGGAACCGGCCGGGCAGGTCGCGGGCGTTGTCCGCGTGGATCGTGTGGTGCGCCCCGACGAGCTTGGCGAACTCGGCGCGCTCGGCGGGCGAGATGCGGCCGGCGGCGAGCGCCCCGGTCAGCAGGGCGTCCTCGCGGGCCATGTACTCGCGGGCGCGGCCGAACGAGGTGAGCGTGCGGGCGCGCGCGGTTATCGAGCCGTCCGCCGGCGCGGTCGCGCTGTAGATCGCGAAGCCGGCGTCGATGAGCTCGTTGTACTCGCGCAGCACGTGCCCGCGCCCGGCGGCGCGGCCGTCGACGCTGCGGCGCAGCGCGTCGAGGCCGCCGAGCCTGGTGACGAGCCCGTCGATGCGGGTGACCACCTCGGGCATGATCGTCTCGCGCATGCCCTGGTCGCGGCTGCCGGCGCGGACCTCCCGGGCCGCCTTGTCGGTGGCCCTGCGCTGCTCCTGGATCTCGCTCGCGGCGGCCGACCGGGTGTCGCCGAGCCAGGACATCGACAGGCGCCGCTCCTTCTGCAGGCCGTCGATGAGCCGCTGCGTGGGCAGCACGGTCTTCTGCTGGAAGTTCCTGCTCTCCAGGAGCTGGTTCGCGTCGCCGTAGGTCATGCCGGTGAGGAGGACCCACAGCGAGGTCAACGCCAGCAGCGGGACGAGGACCAGCAGCGTGATCCTCGTCCGGATGGAGGAGAAACGGGGTGCGGCCATCACTGCTTCGGCACTCGGGGGCGGGACATGCGGGGGAAACCTCCCGATGCGTGGAGTACGGGGGTGTGCGGGAGCCTACTACGTCGCGGCTTCCCGGCGGTCGGGCGGACGCGGGACGTCCGGCGCGTCCGGCGAGTCGGGCCAGGTCAGCACGTGCTCCATCAGCGCCACCAGAACCTCCTTCGATGATTCGCGCCGCCGGACGTCGCAGAGCAGCACGGGGACGTCCGGGTCCAGGTCGAGCGCTATCGCGACGTCCTCGGGCCGGTGCGTGCGCCGGCCGTCGAAGCAGTTCACGGCCACCACGAACGGGACGCCGCGGCGCTCGAAGTAGTCGATGGCGGCGAAGCTGCCGGTCAGCCGGCGCGTGTCGGCGAGCACGACCGCGCCGATCGCGCCCGCGGCCAGCTCGTCCCACATGAACCAGAACCGCTCCTGCCCGGGCGTGCCGAACAGGTACAGCAGCAGCTGCTCCGAGAGGGTGATCCGCCCGAAGTCCATCGCGACGGTCGTGGTCGTCTTCGCGCCGACGCCGGACACGTCGTCGACCCCGACGCCGCGGTCGGTCAGCGGCTCCTCGGTGTGCAGCGGCCTGATCTCGCTGATCGAGCCGACCATCGTCGTCTTGCCGACCCCGAACCCGCCGGCGATCAGGATCTTCGTCGTGACGAGGGGACGGGCGCTCGTGCCGGTCCCGTCAGAGGGCGCGTAGGCCATTCAACACCTCCCGCAGCACTCCGTTCGGTGGGCGGCGGCCCCGGGCGGGCTCCACCTCGGCGACCACCGCGATCAGTCCCTCGTCCCGCAGGTCGCCGAGCAGGACGCGGACGACGCCGATCGGCAGGCCCAGGTCGGCCGACAGCTCGACCACGGGCACCGGGCGCGCGCAGGCGCGCAGCACCCGCGCGTGGTCGGGGCTGTAGCGCAGCCGGTCGCCCGGGGGGACGCCGGTCGCCGCCACGACCGCGATCAGCTCGAAGCCCTCGCCCTCGGGACGGGTCCGCCCCCGGGTCATGGCGTAGGGACGCACCAGCGGACCGGCCTTCCGGTCCAGCCACCGCTCTGAGGAGGCCATGGCCGGTCACCGGCTCCGCGGCGAGGTCCCCCCGGCGCTTCCGAAGCCCTCACCCGCCGTCTCGTGCTCGGCTCCGAACCTGGGGCTCGCCTGCAGGTGCTGGCCGACCCGCTTGACCAGCACCGCCATCTCGTAGGCGACGAGGCCGGCGTCGGCCTCCGCGTCGGCCAGCACGGCGAGGCAGGTGCCGTCGCCGGCGGCCGTCACGAACAGCAGCAGCGCATCCATCTCGATGATGGTCTGCCGCACGTTCCCGCCGGCGAAGTGCCGGCCCGCGCCGCGCGCCAGGCTCTGCACTCCGGACGCCAGCGCGGACAGGTGCTCGGCGTCCTCGCGGCCCAGGTCGGTGGAGGCCGCGATGGCCAGGCCGTCCCGGGACAGGATCACCGCCTGCCGCACCGCCGTCACCCGCCCGGCGAAGTCGTTGAGCAGCCAGTTCAGCTCACCGGTCGCGGTGTGGTGCATCATCGCTCCCCCTCGTCGCCCACGTCCGACGCGCGCCCGCGCCGCCATCCCTGCTGTATCGATGCCATCAGCGAACGTGCCTCCTCAGGCGAGCGGGCGATGCCCCCTGACGCACCGCCGTCGAGGCGGGGCGGGGGCGGCGG
>NZ_SMKB01000253.1:0-9847 GCF_004348575.1 Actinomadura sp. 7K534 | reverse complement strand
GGAGGGTTGGGCAGCGGATCCACCAACGTGACCCGGCACCCCTGGTCGATCGCGGTGCTGGCGACCTCCGCCCCGATGAAGCCGGCGCCCACCACCACGAGGTCACCGCCTCGGGCCAGGTCGGCGTGCAATGCCCGCGCATCGGCCAGCGTCCGCAGCACGTGGACGCCTGGACCGCTCCAAGGCGACGGCCTCGCACGGACCCCGGTGGCGATCACCAGCGCGCCGTACCCGATCCGGCTTCCGTCGGACAGGGCGAGGCGGCGGGCCGCGGTGTCCAGGCCGGTCGCCTCGACGCCGAGCAGCAGCTCCAGCCCGAGCCGCTCCGCCTCCGGACGGGTGAGCAGCCGGACGGGCTCCTCCAGCCGCCCCTTGGACAGCGGCGGCTTGTCGTAGGGCTCCTCGGTCTCCCGGTCGACCAGGCGGACGCGTCCGGTGAAGCCGCCCGAACGCAGGGTCCGGGCCAGGGCGACCCCCGCCACCGAGGCGCCGACGATCACCACGTCGCCGGTCATGCTCCCTCGAGCCGGAGAGCCGCGGCGGGGCAGGCGCGGGCCGCGCGGTCGACCCGCTCGCGGTCGGCCTCGGGGACCTCCGCGGACAGCAGCACGACGAGGCCGTCGTCATCGATGTCGAAGTAGTCGTCGGCCGCGATGACGCAGCTGGCATACCCCTGGCAGGCCGCGGCGTCCGCCTTCAGGATGGGCACTCGGGACTCCTGGTTCTCGTGTCGTTGTCGGTGGGCGCGGCGTCAGCCCTTGATGCCGACGCCGCCGTCGCTGTGGAGGACGGTGCCCGTCATCCCGCGGGACATCGGGGACGCCAGGAACAGGTAGCTCCAGGCGTGGTCCTCACCGGACAGGGCGATCCCCAGCGGCACCCGGGACGCGATGTCCGCGGCGCGGTCCGGGCCGTCGAGGCGCTGCTGGTCGAGCCCCAGCGCCCGCGCACCGGCCAGCCGGGTGCCGACCGTGCCGCCGGGTGCGACGCTGTTGACGCGGACCTCGGGGGCGAGGTCGTGGGCCAGCGCGATGCGCAGCCCGCGGACCGCGAACTTGGTCGAGACGTAGAGCGCGCCGCCCCGGCCCGGCTGGTAGGCGGACGTCGACTCCGTCAGCACGATGTTCCCGCCGCTGCGCCGCAGCTCCGGCAGCGCGGCGCGGACGCCGTGCATGGCCGAGCGCACGTTGACCGAGAACATCTCGTCGAAGGCGTCGTCGAAGGCGTCCTCGTCGACGGCGTCGAGGGAGCGGTAGAAGTCGAAGATGCCGACGCAGTGGACCAGCGTGTCCAGCCCGGCGTGCAGTTCCCGGCACCGGTCCACGGCCTCCCGGTTGACCGAGGACTCGCAGGCGTCGCCTTGGACGACGTCGATCCCGGGCACCGACTTGCGCAGATCCTCGCACTTGGCCTCGTCGCGCTCCACGGCCACCACCGCCGCGCCCTCGGCGACGAACCGTTCCGCCACCGCACGGCCGATGCCCGACCCGGCACCGACGACCAGCGCCCGCCGGCCGTCCAGCACGGGGGCGCTCATGAAGCCGACTCCCTCGTGTCGCGCTCGCTGTCGTCGT
Organism: Actinomadura sp. 7K534; assembly: GCF_004348575.1. Lineage (NCBI taxonomy): Bacteria > Bacillati > Actinomycetota > Actinomycetes > Streptosporangiales > Thermomonosporaceae > Actinomadura > Actinomadura sp. 7K534. The sequence goes on along the minus strand of NZ_SMKB01000253.1, from coordinate 8,273 downwards.
CCTGGTCGGGGAACAGGGAGGAGAACGGGTGGCCGACCATCGCGGAGAACGTCGCCGGTGCCTGCCAGGTGAGGGCTTCGAGCTCCAGCGGGTCCAGGGTGACCCACTGGCCGGACTTGGTCGCCTCGATCAGCAGGCGCACGCCGTTGCGGGTCTGGACGAGGCTCACCCGCACCTCGGAGAACTCGTTGCCGAGGGTCAGCGGCTCGCCGACCCGCCCCGCCCGCAGGGCCGCCAGCTCCTCCGCGGCCGCCCTGGCCCGCTCCCGGTCCTCGCGCTCGCCCTCCCAGTGCTGGCTCACAGGAACACCGCCAGGTTCTGGGTGCGGAGCACCGACTCGTCGACCGCGATGTGGCGGCGGGCGAGCCGCCAGGCGCCGCCGACGTCCCGGAGCACGTCGCCGCGCCCCGCCGAGATCAGCGACGGCTCGTTGACGTCGCCGCGGCTGCGGAAGAGCAGGACCGCCGACTCCACGAGGATCTCCCCGGGAACGTCGGTCGCGAAGGTGCGCACGTTGGACAGGTGGTGGCGCAGGCGCGAGGGCGGGTCCTCGGTCCAGGCGTGCTCGGTGCGCAGCCGGGCGACCCGGCGCTGCAGGGAGTAGAGGTCCTCGTCGAAGTGCGCCATCCGCCGGGCGGTGTCGTAGCCGGTGCCCAGCGACGTCGTGACCCGGATCGGCATGTAGTAGTGGACGTCCTCGGTCATCCGGGCGAGCCACTCCTCGAGCTCCTGCCGGTCCAGCAGGTAGGTCTCGTCGACCAGCCACTGGTGGGCGGCCAGGTGCACCGGATCGGCGAACGGGAGCGGGTCGCCCACCGGGGCGGCCTTGGTCGCGTGCGCGCCGAGCGGGCTGTCGGCGGAGGAGACGGGGATGTGCGCGGTCATCGGGCGGCGTCCTCTCCCGGGGTGCCGACGGTGACGGCCGCGGTCCGCACGGGCCCGGCCTCGATGAGGTCGGCCCAGCGGTTCATGAGGTGGCGCTGGTTGTACTCGCCGTACCCGATCCGGGACTCGCCGGGCCCCGCCCACTCGTCATCGCCGAGGGCCGGGGCGATGGTCGAGCCGTCGGGCAGCATGCCCATCCGGCCGTTGAGGAGGAGCCGCCGCGCCATGGTGCCCGCGGCGGTGGCGGTCAGCGAGACCCAGTTCTCCACGTCGTCCTGCTCGAACATCCCGCTGCTGCCGAAGCACATCAGATAGGCCTTGTAGGACAGCGCCTTGAACTCCTCCGGCGCCTCCTTGTCGACCAGGAACCAGGAGAGCACCTCGGTCTCGTTCTCGCTGATCGGCTGCCACTGGCGCAGCGACACGAAGGGGAGGACGTCGTCGGAGTCGGCCACCCTGGGCCAGTTGTGGACGAGGCTGAGGTTCGGGAAGACCGACGCCGCGGAGACCATGAAGCCGTCGCGGCCGATCAGGTCGAGCTGCTCGGCCGACCACACCCGCTTCATCCGCTCGATCATCTCGTCGGGGTAGCCGACGTAGCGCAGGCGCTCCTCCAGCGTCCCCGGCGGCAGCTTGTAGGTGGTGCCCCCGCCGCTGGTGGCCCAGTAGGTCGTGCCGTCCTTGCGCTTCTCGGCCTTCGGCTCGCGGAAGAGCCCGATCTCCACGACGCTCGCGTGGGTCTGCGGGGTGTGGTACATGTCCCCGGCGAAGTTCTCCGCGCCGATCTTCCAGTTCGCCTTGACCCGCCACCGCTGGGGTCCGAGCACCTCGACCCCGCTCGGGCTCTGCCGGGTGTAGTAGTCGAGGTAGAACGCGAAGTCGCCGAGGAACTCGCGCAGCGGGGGCGCCTCGGGGTCGAGCGAGACGAAGATCAGGCCGTTGACGGTGTCCATCGCCGGGGCGGGCAGGAGCCGCTGCCCGCGCTTGCTGAAGCCGGTCTCGCCGCCGTACGCCTCCCGGTGGAAGGGCAGGCCCACGATGCGGCCGTCGTTGCGGTAGGACCACCCGTGGTACGGGCAGCGGAAGTGGGAGGCGTTGCCCTGCTCGGCGCGGCACACCTGCATGCCGCGGTGCAGGCACATGTTGAACATGGCGTGCACCGCGCCGTCGCGGGCGCGGCTGACGATGAAGGAGTTCTCCATGACGCGGCGCACCACGTAGTCACCGACCTGCGGGATCTCCGACTCGTGCGCCAGGAAGACCCAGGAGCGGGAGAAGATCGCATCGCGCTCCGCGGCGAAGATCTCGGAGTCGTTGTAGATGTGCGCGGGCAGCATCCCGTTGCGCACGTGGTCGACGACGTCGGACGGGTCGAACACGGGGACCTCTTTCTGTGGGCCAGAAATGTATTCTGGACCGAGGGTCTTCCCGTGTCAAGGAGCACGTTTCTGATATCAAGAGAACTCGCCCGTGTTTTCTAGCCGCCAGGAGATAGAGATGCCGCGTTTGCGCCAGGTCCGCCGCGCCGAAGTCCAGGACGAGGTCATCCTCGCCATGTACCAGCGCCTGTTCCCCGACCGCGACCCGGTCGAGGAGCCGGGCACGTCCACGGGTACCCCCGGTGACTGGTGGACGGTGTTCGCACTGGTCCCCGACGTCTTCCGGCACGCCGTGAGCGGGTTCTCCCTCTACCGGAACCCGGACCGGAAGCTGGACCCGGTGCTGCGCGAGCTTGGCCAGACCCGGGCCGGCTGGACCCGGGGCAGCCAGTTCGTCTACTCCCAGCACTGCAAGGCCCTGCGGTCGCTCGGCCTCGCCGAGGAGAAGATCGAGGCCGTCCGGTCGTGGGAGGTCTCGACGCTGTTCTCGCCGCTGGAGCGCGCCGTGCTGGCCTACACCGACGCGCTCGTCATGGCGGGCGGGCGCGTGGACGAGGCCGTCTTCGAGGCCCTGCGCGCGGAGCTGTCCGACGAGGAGGTCCTCGAACTGACCTACATCACCTGCCTCTACGACATGCACGCCACGATGACCAGGGCGCTGCGGCTGGAGTTCGACGACCGCGACGACCCGATCACCGAGGTCGCGGCACCCGGCGACTTCCAGGGCCTCGACCTGGGCGCCGCGATCAGCCACCCGGAAGCATGACCGGCCCGGCGGCGTCCCGTCCCGCGGGGCGCGGCGAGCCCGCCGTCCCGCACCCGCCGCACCCGAAGGAGAACCGCTGATGGGCTCGCACGTCCCCGAACACCTGCGCCGGCTCAGGGCGCGCGTCCACGACTTCGTCGTCGGGCGGGTCGAGCCGGCGGAGCCCGTGCTGCACCGGGGCGGCGCGGAGGCCGAGGCGCTCCTCGCCAGCCTGCAGCGGGAGGCCAAGGACGAGGGCCTCTGGGCGCTCGGGCACCCCGCCGAGCTGGGCGGCGGGGGACTGCCCTTCCTGGACTACGTCTTCATCAACGAGGTCCAGGGGCGCAGCGAGTTCGGGCAGCTCGCGCTGGGGACCTGGACGCTGCAGGACTCGCTCATGCTGCACGGGCACGCCGCCCCCCAGTGGCGCGAGCGGTACCTGCGGCCACTGGTGGCCGGCGAGATCTCGCCCAGCTTCGCCATGACCGAGCCCGGCGTCGCCGGCTCGGACCCCACCGGGATCCGGACCACGGCGGTGCTCCAGGACGGCGAATGGCTGATCAACGGGCGCAAGTGGTTCACCACCGGGGCGAAGCAGGCGGCGTACACGACCGTGATGTGCCGCACCGAGACCGACGCGCCCGCGCACTCCGCGTTCAGCATGATCCTGGTGCCCACCGACACCCCGGGCTACGTGATCGAGCGCGACACCCCGGTGCTGGGCATCGAGCACGGCCACTACGAGGTCGTCTACGACAACGTCCGCGTCCCCGAGGCCAACCTGCTGGGGGAGCGCGGCAACGGCTTCCGGATCGCCCAGGAGCGACTCGGGCCGGGCCGCATCTTCCACGCGATGCGCTGGCTGGGCCAGGCGCAGCGGGCGTTCGACCTGATGTGCCGCCGGCTGCGGGAGCGGGAGGCGTTCGGCGGCCCGCTCGCGGACAAGCAGCTGATGCAGCAGTTCGTCTTCGACTCCTACACCGAGATCTCCGCGGCCAGGATGATGACGCTGGCCGCCGCCGAGCAGATCGACCGCGGCGACGAGGCCCGGGTGGAGATCGGCGCCATCAAGGTGGTGGGCGCGCGGATGCTGCACAACGTCGTCGACCGGGCGCTGCAGGTGCACGGCGCGGCTGGCCTCACCGATGACCTGCCGCTGAGCTTCATGTACCGGGCGGCCCGCTTCGCCCGGCTGTACGACGGACCGGACGAGGTGCACGTGCAGAGCGTGGGCCGGCGGGTGCTCTCGCAGTACCGCGACGGAGGCAACTGGGAGTTCGGACTGCGCTGAGCGCCCCGGGGCCGCCGTGGGGCGCCCGAGGGCAGTGGAATCCCGCTCGAGTCCCCGACACGAGTCGGGCAGAAGGAAGGTGACACCTTGTCTGAATTCGTGACCGGTCATCCGTCGACGCACGGGGACGGCTACCAGCTGAACACCACGAACCTGTTCCGCCAGGCGGTGGTGACCCATCCGGAGCAGGAGATCGTCTTCCGGGACGCGGCCGGCGCGTGGCGCAGCACGTCGTACGAGGCGACGTGGCGCCGGGTGGCGCGGACGGCGAACATGCTGGACGGCATCGGCGTACGGCCGGGTGACGTGGTGGGGGTGCTGGACTGGAACCACCTGCGGCACTTCGAGCTGTACTGGGCGATCCCCGGGACCGGCGCCGTGATGCTGCAGATGAACCTGCGGCTGGCCGCCGACGACCTCGCGTACGTCGTGGAGCACGCGGGCGCCACGGTGGTGTGCGTCGACGAGTCGCTGCTGGGCGTGGCCGAGGATCTGGCGGCACGGTGCCCGCAGGTGCGGCACTGGGTCGTGATGAGCGACCGGCCAGTGGCGGAGATCGAGACCTCGCTGCCGGGCCCCCTGGACCACGAGGCGCTGCTCGCCCGGCAGGACGAGGAGTTCGGCTGGCCGGTGATCGACGAGACCTCGGCCTACAGCGCGTGCTACACCACCGGCACCACGGGACGTCCCAAGGGGGTGTTCTACTCCCACCGGGGGATCGTGCTGCACACGATGATGTGGGCCGCCGACCAGGCGGTCGGCGACCACGACAACGTGCTGCTGACGACGCCGATGTTCCACGCCCAGTGCTGGGGCCTGCCGCAGGTGGCCGTCTACGCGCGGGCCCGGGTGGTCCTGCCGGGGCGCTACTCCGTCGAGGAGATCGGGGTGCTGGCCCAGGCGATGGTGGACTACGAGGTCACGGTCACCAACGGGGCACCGGCGATCTTCGCGCCGATGCTGGAGTACCTGCGCTCGCTGCCCGAGCCGCCGGACCTGTCCCAGGCGCGGATGATCTCGGGGTCCACCGAGCCGCCGCTCAGCCTGATCAGGGGCTTCCACGACCTGACCGGGGCCTCGATCATCCACGGGTACGGCGCCACCGAGACCACGCCGCTGGTCACGTCCAACCGGCCCAAGCCCTCCCTGGAGGAGCGGCTGAGCGAGGAGGAGCGCTGGGACCTCAAGCGCTCCCAGGGGCTGCCCGTGGCGGGGGTGGACGTCCGGCTGCTGGGGTCGGGCGGCGAGTTCCTGCCCCACGACGGGAAGTCGGCGGGGGAGATCTGCATCCGGGGCCCGTGGATCACCGAGAGCTACTGGAAGTCCGACGACGGGGGCAAGTTCCACCGGGGCTACTGGCGCAGCGGCGACATCGGGGTGATCACCTCCGACGGCTACCTGAAGATCACCGACCGGCTCAAGGACGTGATCAAGTCCGGCGGGGAGTGGATCTCCTCGATCGACCTGGAGAACGCCCTGATGGGCCACCCGACGGTCCGGCAGGCCGCGGTGGTGGGCGCGCCGCACCCCCGGTGGCAGGAGCGCCCGGTGGCCCTGGTCGTCCCCGAACCCGGCCACGAGGCCGACGTCGACCAGCTCAAGACGCACCTGTCCGCCACGTTCGCCAAGTGGCAGCTGCCCGACGAGATCCTCGTGGTCGGCGAACTGCCCACCACCAGTGTCGGAAAGCTCGACAAGAAGGTGCTGCGCGAGGAGTACGCCGACTTCTACAGCGGGCGCTGAACGCGGCCGCCGCCCGCCGTACGGTCCCGGCCCTGGACGGCGTAGTCCTCGGGATACCCAGTCCTCGGAGTACGTCGTCCAGGCGCTCAGAGATCTCCTTTGCACTCCAGGCGGAGGAAGGCCTTGGCGATCGGCTGGGCGGTGAGCTCGATCTGCCAGCGCCGGGCGCCGAGGTCGTGCAGCGCGGCGGCCACCGCCGAGACCGACGGCTCCGCCGGCGGCGTCCACGCCAGCCGGCGGACGGTGTCGGGCTGGACGAGGTTCTCCGACGGCATCGAATGCTCGTCGGCGAGCGCGGCGACGACGGCGCGGGCGGCGGTGAGGCGCTTGGCGGCCTCGGGGTCGCGGTCGGCCCAGCGGTGCGCGGGCGGCGGGCCGTCGCCGGGGACGTTGGCCTCCGGCAGCCTGCGCTCGGACAGGTCGCGGGCGCGGGCGACGGCGCGCAGCCACGCCGACTGGTGGCGGCGGGCGCCGCGGCCCCGCATCGTCGGCAGCGCCTGCAGCTCGGCGGGCGTCTTCGGGGCCTTCTGCGCCAGCTCTATGATCGCGGCGTCCTGCAGCACCCGGCCGGGCGACAGGTCCCGTTCGCGGGCTATCCGGTCGCGGGCCTCCCACACCTCGCGGACGGTGGCGAGCGCCCGCCGGTTGCGGATCCGGTGGATGCCGGACGTGCGGCGCCACGGGTCGGCGCGCGGCGGCTTCGGCGGGGTCGCGAGAATCGCGGTGAACTCCTCCAGCGCCCAGTCGAGCTTGCCGGTGGACTCCAGCTCGTCCTGCAGCGAGTCGCGCAGCTCGACCAGCAATTCGACGTCCAGCGCGGCGTAGCGCAGCCAGTCCTCCGGGAGGGGGCGCGTCGACCAGTCGGCCGCCGAATGCCCTTTCTCCAGCACGAAGCCCAGCACGTTCTCGACCATGGAGCCGAGCCCGACGCGCGGGTAGCCGAGTAGCCGCCCGGCCAGCTCGGTGTCGAACAGCCGCCGCGGCACGAGCCCGACCTCCGCCAGGCACGGCAGGTCCTGGTTGGCGGCGTGCAGCACCATCTCGGTCTCGGCGAGCGCGGCGTCCAGGGCGGACAGGTCGGGGCACGCGATCGGGTCGATCAGCGCGGTGCCGGCGCCGGCGCGGCGCATCTGGATCAGGTAGGCGCGCTGCCCGTAGCGGTAGCCGGAGGCCCGCTCGGCGTCGACCGCGACCGGGCCGCTGCCCGCCGCGAACGCCGCGATCACCCGTTCCAGCTCGGCGGCGTCGGTCACCACGGAGGGGACGCCCTCGCGCGGTTCCAGCAGCGGAACGGCCGGGGGGCCGGTGCCGGCCTCCCGGTCCGCGGGGCCGGGCTCCGCCGCGGCCTGCGCTGGAACGGTCCCGGGCCGCCCTGCGGCGGCCCCTTCCTCCGCACCGGTGTCCCGCTGGGAGCCGGTGGCGCGCGTATCGGACACTCCTGCTGAACCCATCTCATCCTCGGGTTGGCGCACCGACCGGGGTCGCGGGGACACGGGCCGACGAGAAAGGCGCACTTCCTTCGTGTTCTCCCCCGCCGCCCCGGTTTCGGACGCCGTGCTCACGTCCCCTACCGTACGTCGCTCAGCCGCCCGCGCCGCCCGGTCCGTTCGGAAGCGCGGCGACTCCGGACGGCGGCAGCCCCGCCGTCGTGCACATCACCTCGCACCACGCGGCCACGTGACCGGCGAGATCGTCGCCGGTCGGGGACCACGAGGCGCGCAGCTCCAGCTCGGTCGTGGACGGCTCGTCGCGCTTGTCGCCGAAGCTCTCCGACACCGCGCGGGTGATCGTCCCGGACACGCCCGCGTAGCCGGCCGGCTCCAGCGCCTCCAGCAGCCAGTCCCACGCGACGGAGCCGATCAGCTCGTCGGCCGCGATGTCGGGCTCCAGGTCGGCGCGGATGTAGGCCACGATGCGGAAGCCGTTCGTCCAGCCGCCGCGGCCGTCCGGGTCGTACAGGACGATGAGGCGGCCCGTGGCGACCTCGGTGTCGTCGTCGCGGTAGACGCTGCCGGACATGGCCGCCGCGTGCGGGGCCAGGCTCTGCGGCGCGGGCATGTCCTCGAGGTCGAGCTCCGGCCGTACGCCGGGGCCGTCGAGGATCTCGCGCAGCGTGTCGAGCGCCCGCTGGAAGGCAGGTGGGTTCATGGGCGGACCGGCCTGGGTGCGGGGGAGTGGCTCGGGTCGGGGATGCCGGTGCGGGGCGCCGCCGCGGGCGGCGACGGGCGGG
>NZ_SMKB01000252.1:0-9883 GCF_004348575.1 Actinomadura sp. 7K534 | reverse complement strand
GAGCCGGAGGGCGCCGAGGGGCCGGTCCCAGGCGGGGCTGTTGTCGAGTCCCGACTCCCAGGGGTGGCAGATGGCGATGAGCCCGCTGGAGTCGAGGTCGCGGGCGCGGGCGAGGTAGCGGTGCTGCGCGCTGAGCATGGGGTGCAGCCGCGCGAGGAAGGCCCTGCTGCTCTCCAGGTCGGTGGCGCATTCGTGGAGGCGCAGGGCGGTGAGGGCGTGCAGCGGCGGCTGGGTGAGGCCGGAGGTGTGCACGCCGTGCGGCGCGTCGCGCTGCCGTTCGCTGCGCCACAGCTCGGGGCCGGGGAAGTAGGCGTGCCGGGCGAGGCTGGTGTCGAAGACGATGTGCGGGAGCATCCCGTCGGCCCATTGGCCGCGGAACAGGGAGAGCAGTTCGGCTTCGGCGCGGTCGCGCCGGTGGCGGGCGAGGCCCATGCTGATGAACGCGGAGTCCCAGCTCCACTGGTGCGGGTAGAGGCCGGGGGACGCCGCCGTGGCGGTCCCGGTCCAGTTCGCGTCGAGAACCCTGGCCGCGGCCTTCCAGAGCGCGGTCTCGTCGCCGGTCAGACGGGAGGTCATGTGGTCAGGGCGTCCTCCTCCTGAGGGTGAGGGGTTACTGGTGATTGTGACCTCAGAACGCGGCCGCTGCGACCCCCCGGGGTGCGTAAGTTGTCAACGGCGCCCCGGCGCGGGGTGATTTTCCGTGGTTGCCTACGGGGCCGTCGCGCGTTCCACCAGCCATGCGGCGATCTCCTGGCCTGCGGTGATGCCCCGCGCGGTGGTGACGGCCGTGGCCGGGGACGTCCAGCCGGTGTCGTGGAGTTCGCCGTGGGCGGGCCGGATGGACAGGTCGGCGGCTTCGAGGAGTTCGATGTCGAGGAGCGAGTCTCCGGCGGCCAGCGTCGTGGACGCGCCCGTCCGGCGGGCGACCTCCGCCGCGGCGGCGGCCTTGGTCAGGCCGGTGGGCAGGCAGTACACCTTGCGGCCTTGGAGGGACGTCCGCCAGCCGCGTTCGGCGCACCATCCGGTGAGCTCCTCGACCCACCCTACGGGGAGCGCGGCCCGGTCCACGACCGTGTAGGCGAACAGGCCGGACGCGCTGCGCCGCTTGAGGACGAACTCGCCGCTGACCCGGACGAGGTGCTCCTGGACGTCGGCGAGCGGCGCGCACCCGTCGGCGACCCGCGCCCGGACGGACGCCGCCCATTCGGGGTCGTCCTCGCCGTCCACGAGGAGGTGGCCGCCGTTCGCGGTGATGGCGTACCCGGCGGGCTTCTCCAGCAGGTTGACGCGCCGGTACTGCTCGGGGGTGCGGGTGGTGGCCGGGACGAACGTCGCGGCCGTCGCGAGGGTCTCCAGCGTGCGGGCGGCGGCCTCGGTCATGTAGGAGAGCGGCGCGCCCTGGTAGAACTCCACGCAGAGCAGGCGGGGCATCGTCTCGTCCGGCCCGTCCAGCGCGAACGCCGCGGCGGAGTAGATGAGCGTGCGGTCGAGGTCGGAGCACACCAGGACGGTCACTGGACGGCTCCCTTGCCGAACCGGGGATGGATGAGGCCCATGCAGGCGTAGGGGAAGCGGCCGGGCTCGACCTCGACGACGGGCACCCCGCGCTCACCGGCGAGCAGCCTGATGTGCGTGACCTCGGGTCCCGCGTCGGCCCGCACGAGCACCTTCCACGGGACGCGGCGCAGCAGGACCCGGGTGGTCTCGCCGATGCCCGGCTTGACGAGGTTCAGGTCGTCGATGCCCTCCGCGGCGGCGCAGCGGCGGACGGCCTCCCACCCGGACCAGTCGGGGGCGCGGTCGGCGGCGCGGTGGTCCGGCAGGTCCTTCGCGACCCGCTCGGCGACGTCGCCGAAGCGCGCGCACACCGCGTCGAGGAACAGGCCGGACACGTCGTCGGCGGCGAGATCGGCGTAGAACTTGGCGCCGTGGAAGTCGCCGGGGCCGATCAGGTCCGCGTTCAGGACGGTCCGGCTCACCAGCCCCGAGACGGTCGAGTTGAGGCACGCGGACGGGATCAGGAAGTCGTCCCGCGTCCCGAACAGCGGCGTGCACCGCCCCGGGTCGGCGAGCACCGCGAGGTCGGCGGGGAACGGATGCGGGGCGAGCGCGGCGGTCAACTCCCGCGTGATCGCGCCCTTTCCGGTCCAGCCGTCCACGAACATCACCGATGCCGGGTCGTGCCGCTCCGCGAGGTAGCGCAGGGCCACCGTGTCGATGCCGCGCGCCCGGACGATGCTGACCGCGTAGTGCGGCAGGTCCAGGCCGTGCGCGAACCGCGCCCAGCGGCGCATGAGGACGCCGACCGGCGTCCCGGCGCGGGCCAGCGACACGAGCACCGCCCGCGGCCCGCGCTCGGCGAGGACCAGTTCGGTGACCAGGCCGGTCGCGTACGCGATCCGCTCGGCCGACGCCTCCAGCGCCCGGTGGAACAGGCGCAGGTACTCGGGGCCGGGCTGGTACTCCACCGGCAGGGACTCGGCGTAGTGCGCCCGTCCCGCCTGGATCGCGGCCTCGCGCTCCTCGGTGGGCGCTTCGAGCCGCGCATGGGAGAGGTCCTTGAGCAGCCACGCGACGTCCTCGGCCGCGTAGCTGCCGAACAGGGGGCCGTACAGCGGTTTCACATGCCCCTCCAGGCGGGGACCGGCGCGACCAGCACGGGCGCGAGCGCGCGGAGCCGCGCCACGAGCCCGCCCGCGAGCGCCGGTGTGTCGCCGGCGTCGTCCACCACGAACACGACGCGGTCGAAGCCGTCCCGCCCGGAAGCAGGGGCGACGTTGTAGGCGTACCGCTCCCCCGGGCCGTCGGCGGGGTCGTCGTGGGCGTCGAAGGCCAGGCGCGTCCGGATCGCGTAGCCGGGGTCGTCCACGGCGAGCACTGGGGAACGCGTGGTCGTCGAGTACCGGACCTCCACGCTCGGCAAGGTGTCCGCGAGCGCCTCGGCCAGCCTCAGCGGCGTGTACATCAGCTCCTCGAACCCCAGGACGAGGACACGCGAGGCATCGTCGCCGAGCGCGCCCGCCAAGGCTTCCGCCATCCTCCCCAGGTCCTTCTCCAGGCGGGAGCGGTGGACGGGCAGGAAGCCGTGCCGTCCCCCGTCCGGCAGCCCGGACGGCCACCCCAGGTCGAGCCGGGACACCGGAAACGTCTGCGCCGCGCCCTCGGGAAGCCTTGCACGCGCCGTCAGGTCGGCGACGAGCGCCTTGCCCGACTCCAGGATGTCGCCCGGAAGGTCGACGTGCCCCTGGGCGAGGGACACCGCCTCGATGCGGGTGCCCAGCCGTTCGGCGAGTTCGTCCATCCGGGCCCGGTCCTCAGAGCCGCGCAGGTCGACAAGGGCCGCGAGGACGTAATGGCCTCTGGGCCGGACGGCGTGCAGCGCCTCGATGGTGTTCAGCACCGTCCGGCCTGTGGAGAGCTCGTCGTCCACCAGCACGGCGGGCACGTCACGATCGAGCGCGGCGGGGTCGGCGGGCAGGAGCAGGTGGCTCGTCGCGTGGCTGTGCTCCTCCTCGAACCCGCCGTACGTGGCGAACCCCGGCACGGGACGGCGCGTGGAGTGCAGGTAGTAGGCGCCTCCCAGAGCGTCCGCAACGGAATGCCCTAGAGCCGTCGCGGTCTCCGCGTAGCCGAGGACGACGGCGTCCACAGGAATCTGGGGGGCTCGCATGAGGTCGCGCAACCCGGCAGCCGCCCCTGGGACGCCATGCAAGGCGTCCGCCACAAGGGCTCCGGGACGGGGAGGCTCCTCACCTCGGAGGCGCGCGCGCACAAGCTCACCCAGCAGGAGCCCCGCCCCGTACACCAGCCGCGGATCGGTCGGGACGTGCTTGCCCAGCACCGCCGAGACCAGCAGGTGCGCCCGGCGGGGATTGCGCCGCACGGCGAGGCCGACGAGGTCCGCGAGCCCGACGCCCACCGGGCGCGGGCCGTCCGCGAGCCGCACCCCGAGGCGCTCCGCCACCCAGGAACCCGGCCACCCGGGCGGGAGGGCCGTCACCGGGGGCCCGCCGCTTCCAGCAGCTCGACGAACGTGACGCCCTCCGCCGCCACCCCGAACACCCGGGCGCGCAGCATCAGCCGCTGCGCCCACGCGCGGTGCGGCTTCGCCTCGTTCATCTTGTTGGCGTACGAGCTGGCCATCGCCCCTCCCCCGGTGACGCCGAGGATGTCGGCCGCGTCGCAGTACTCCTCGTGCGTCACCACCGACAGGGCGTGCACGGCCGCCACGTGGCTCGGATGGATGACGGTCTTGCCGATCAGGCCGTTCGCCTTGTCCAGGTGCACCTCGCGGATCAGCCCGTCCAGGTCCGACGTGATCAGCCGCTGCCGCAGCGGCGCCGCGCGCTGCGCGTCGAACGGCGACTGCCGCAGCTGCGGCTTGAACATCCGCTCGCCCGCCGAGAAGTACTCCCACACCGGCCCGGTCACCACGTAGCCGGTGCCGTCCGCGCGGCCGAGGACGTTGACGACGTCGCAGATCACGCCCGCGACGGGCTGGATGTCGTAGATCGTGAGGTCCGGGGGGCGGCGCAGCCCGTACGCGGCGGACATGTCCGTCGCGCCGATCCGGACGGCGAGGATCCGCGGCCGGTGCTTGGCCAGCAGCCGCGCCACCTCGTGCAGCATCTCCGACCGGGACTCGGCGTACACCGCCGCCGGGCTCTCGATCACCGGCATCGCCAGCAGCCGCAGCCCGGTGCGGTCCACGGCCTCCTCCAGCGCGTCCAGGAACGCTCCACCGCCGGCCGCCGTGAACTTCGGCAGCACGAAGCCGGAGACCAGCGCGGCGGCGTCCCCGAGCCGGCCGATCAGGTCGCCGATCTGCCGGGGGTCGCGGACGCGGACGAACAGCAGCGGTACGTCCGCGGCGCCGCTCCCCCCGCTCCCCGGGCGGGCGGCGCCGTGCAGCGAGCGCAGCTGCGCCACGAGGTTCGCCTCGGCGGACTCGACCTCGTCGTCGCCGATCGCGTCCTCCAGGCACAGCACCATGCTCATGACGCCGCGGCGCGCCGCGCGCAGCACGTCGTCGGCGAGCGCCGGCCGTGTGGCGGGGCTGTACAGCGTCGCGCCCAGCGCCACCGCCAGCACGGCCGGGTCGTCGTGCCGGTCGAACGGCCGCGGATGCCGGTAGAACAGGTGCTTGCGACGCGCGGCGTCGATGTGGTCGAAATGCCGCATGCGCGCCCCGTCAGACGCGCCGGATCATCGGAGCGGGCACCGGGACGCCGGACCGGGGTGCCGGATCACAGATGCGCCGACACGGCCGGCAGCAGGTGCTGGAAGGTCCGGCCGGTCGCCGTGGCGCCGATCGCCGTCATCGACCAGCCGCCGCCGTCCCGGGACACCTTCGCCATGACCTGCGCGTTGTGCTGCCCCGCCCCGCTCAGGTCGTAGCGCGCGATCTCCTGCCCGGTGGTCTCGTCGACCAGCCGGCAGAACGCGTTCTCGATCTGGCTGAAGTCCTGGCCGGTGAAGGAGTTCACCGTGAACACCAGCTGCGTGACGTTCGCCGGGACGTTCTGCAGGTCGACGTTGATGACCTCGTCGTCGCCCTCGCCCTCACCGGTCAGGTTGTCGCCGGTGTGCTGCACGGAGCCGTCTTTGCTGCGCAGCTGCCGGAACCACACCTGGTCGGCGAGGTTCCCGCTGGCGTCGAACAGCAGGCAGGACGCGTCCAGGTCGATGCTCTGGGCCTTGCTCTTGCCGAACAGGCCCTTCTTCGCGACGGCGTCCCAGCCGAGCCCCATCTTGACCCGGGTGAGCGTGCCCCCTCCGGGTTTGGCCAGCGATACCTTCTGGCCCTTCTGCAACGAGATGGACATCGTTCGGCTCCTTTGATGATCGATGCTGTCGCGAGGTGCGCGAGGTGACGGTCAGACGTTGCTGGAGTGGAGCGCCTTGCCGCCCTCGCCGGACGGCGCCTCGGGCGGCTCCCGGTCCTCGCCCCGGCGGCGGATGATCGAGCTGGCGAACGCGGCGATGATCAGGCCCGCGCCGAGCCCGCCGGTGATCCACTCGGGGACGTGGTGGCCGATGCTGATCAGCATGCAGGTCGCCAGGGCGCCGATCGCCCAGTGCGCGCCGTGCTCCAGGTACACGTACTCGTGCAGCGTGCCCTTGCGGACCAGGAACACCGTCAGCGACCGGATGTACATGGCGCCGATGCCGAGGCCCAGCGCGATGACGATCGGGTCGGTGCTGATGGCGAACGCGCCGATGACGCCGTCGAAGCTGAACGAGGCGTCCAGGACCTCCAGGTACAGGAACAGGAAGAACCCCGCCTTGCCGGTGGCGACGGCGAGCGGGGACGGGCCGCCGCGCCGCGGCGGCCCGTCCGCCGCCGCCTCCTTGACGGCGCCCCGCGCGACCGCTGCGGCGCTCTCTTCGCCGGCCTCCTCGTCCTCGTCCGCGTCGTCGGACTCGGCCGCCTCGGAGAACAGCTCGCCGAGCCCGTTGACCAGGATGTAGGTGATCATGCCGAGCACCCCGGCGATCATGACGGTGCCCGGGTCCTCGGCGGCCAGCCACGCGACGAACGACAGCGCACCCGCCGCGACCACCACCGCGAGCTGGTCCAGGCGGCCGATGCGGGCGAGCGGCTTCTCCAGCCACGGCAACCACTTCTCGGCGCGCTCCTCGAACACGAAGTTCAGGAACAGCATCATCAGGAACATGCCGCCGAACGCCGCGATCGTCGGATAGGCGTCGTTCATCAGGTCGTGGTAGCGCTCGGAGTCGTTCAGCGCCAGGTCGAACGCCTGGAACGGGCCCAGCTGGGCGGTGAGCGCCACGATCACCAGCGGGAAGACCAGCCGCATCCCGAACACCGCGATCGCGATGCCGATCGTCAGGAAGATCTTCTGCCAGAAGGGGCTCATCCGGTCGAGCACCTTGGCGTTGACCACGGCGTTGTCGAACGACAGCGAGATCTCGAGGATGGACAGCACGGCGACCAGGGCCAGCCCGGCCGGCCCGCCGTAGAGCAGGGCGAGTAGCAGGCCCACGGCAGTGACGCCGAAGGACCACCCGAAGGTGCGAAGAATCATGCGCGTATCTCTGGTAGGTAGGAGGCCGGGCGCGGT
Organism: Actinomadura sp. 7K534; assembly: GCF_004348575.1. NCBI lineage: Bacteria > Bacillati > Actinomycetota > Actinomycetes > Streptosporangiales > Thermomonosporaceae > Actinomadura > Actinomadura sp. 7K534. Next base: position 2,798 of record NZ_SMKB01000252.1, on the reverse strand, counting down.
GGCCCGGCTGCGGGGTCGCCGGCGCTAGCCGACGTTGACGCCGAAGTCCATCGCGATGCCGGCCAGCCCCGAGGCGTACCCCTGGCCGACCGCTCTGAACTTCCATTCGCCGTTGTGCCGGTAGAGCTCGCCGAACACCATGGCCGTCTCGGTGGAGGCGTCCTCGGTGAGGTCGAAGCGCGCGAGCTCGTTGCCGTCGGTCCGGTTGACGATCCGGATGAAGGCGTTGCGCACCTGGCCGAAGCTCTGGTGCCGGTTGTCGGCGTCGTAGATCGAGACGGGGAAGACGATGCGCTCGCACTCGGGCGGCACGCCGTTGAGGTCGACGTTGATGGACTCGTCGTCGCCCTCGCCCTCACCGGTCAGGTTGTCGCCGGTGTGCTCCACCGAGCCGTCCGGGCTCCTCAGGTTGTTGAAGAAAACGAAGTGGTGGTCGGAGATGACCTTGCCCGTACTGGCGAGCATCAGCGCGGACGCGTCCAAGTCGAAGTCCGCGCCGGTGGTGGCCCGGACGTCCCAGCCGAGGCCGACGGTGACCGCGGTGAGGTTGGGCGCGGCCTTCGTCAGTGAGACGTTGCCGCCCTTGGCGAGTGATACTCCCATGTTCGGGCCACTCCCTTCCCTGTTTAGCCTGATCCCTGGCTGTGGATCCTACTGAGACCGAGGTTCGCGGGACCCTTTCCCGCCGGGCGTCAGAGGTTGACGCCGAAGTCCGCGGCGATGCCCGCGAGGCCGGAGGCGTAGCCCTGGCCGACCGCGCGGAACTTCCACTCCGCGCCGTTCCGGTACAGCTCGCCGAAGACCATCGCGGTCTCCATGGAGGCGTCCTCGGTGAGGTCGTAGCGGGCCATCTCGGTGCCGTCCCCCTGGTTCAGCACGCGGATGTAGGCGTTGCGGACCTGCCCGAAGTTCTGGCCGCGGCTGTCGCCCTCGTAGATCGACACGGCGAAGGCCACCCGCTCGGCGGTGGCGGGCATCGCGCCGAAGTTGACCTGGAGCTGCTCGTCGTCGCCCTCGCCGGCGCCGGTGGTGTTGTCGCCGCTGTGGGCGACCGCGCCGTCCGGCGTGCGGAGGTTGTTGAAGAACACGAAGTGCTGGTCCGTGATGATCTTGCCGGAGGCGTCCAGGACCAGTGCGGATGCGTCGAGGTCGAAGTCGGTGCCCGTGGTGGTGCGCAGGTCCCAGCCGAGACCGACGGTCACCGCGGTCAGCCCGGGTGCCTGCTTGGTGAGCGAGACGTTGCCGCCCTTGCTGAGACTGACACCCACGATGTGGCCTCCAAGATCGCATGCCGGTTTGCGGACGCCGTCCCGGCGCCCAGACTTATCGACGCTGGAGCGATGCTATCCGTTCCATCCTTGACGGACGCATTGCACGAGACCGTGCCCACCGCGCGAAATCCGGTCCATCTGCGCCAGACTGGGCAGGGACGAAGGGAGGCGGCCTTGCGGGGAGCGGGCGACCAGCGGCGCCGGGGCAGGGGAGCGCAGGCGGCGGCCGGCGCCGTCGAGGCGAGGGAGGCGGCCGCGGCCGCCTTCTACGAGATGGACCAGGCGCAGAAGTTCATCGACGGCCGGGTGACCGTCTTCGAGGACCTGGACGCCAAGGCCGCCGAACCCGTCCGGCGGGAGTTCACCGGGCTGGCCGAGGCGGCCGACGCCGCCGCCCACGCCTACATCTCCGTCCTGGACGCGCACGACATCGACACTCCGGACCGGTCGCCGGCCGAGTACGACGCGGCGAGGCGCGCGTTCGTGGCGACCACCGAGCGGCTCCAGCAGAGCACCCGGAACCTGAACGGCTTCGCCGAGCGGCTCGCCCCGCGGATGGCGCGGCTGGAGGCCGCCCTCGACCAGCTCCCGCCCCGGCTGACCGCCGCCCGCGACGCCGTCGCCGCCGCCGACGCCGCCGTGGCCGCCGCCAGGGACGCCGGCATGGACGCCTCCGACCCGGAGGCCGAGCTGGCCCGCGCGAAGGAGATCCTCGCCCAGCTCGGCTCGCAGGGGCTCGGCGGCTTCGGCCTGGACGGCGCGATGCGCAAGGCCGACGAGGTCCGCGAGATCGCCGAGGGGGCCCGCGAGGCCGCCGCGGAACTGCCGCAGATGGCGCAGAAGGTCCGCAACTCCCTGGCCTCCGTCCGGACCCGGGTGGACGTCGTCGCGAACCGCGTCGGCCCCGTCCGGGAGGCGATGCGCGTCCTGCTGCGCGGCTACTCGCAGGCCTGCTGGCAGGACCTCAGGGGCGCGCCGGAGTCGATCGAGGCGGGCGCGAACCGGGCCCGCGAGCGGCTCAACGAGGCGTCCGCGCACGTCTCCCGCGCCGAGTGGAAGCAGGCGCAGCAGGCGCTCACCGCCGCCCGCACCGAGCTGAACGCCGCCGACCGGCGGGCCGGCCAGGTCACCGGGCGGGTCGAGGAGCTCAAGGCCGTCGCCGCCGACCCGCAGGCACCGGTGGAGCGGGTCCGCTTCGCCGTCCGCGACGCCCAGCGCCTCGCCATGGCACAGCCGGGCGGCGCCGCCCCCCACCACGCCCGGGTCCTCGACTCCCTGGTGGAGCGCCTGGAGAACGCACCGAAGCGCCTGACCGGCACCAACCCCGACTACTGGTCCTACCTGCAGGAACTCGAATCCATCAAGACCACCGCCGGCGACGTCGTCACCCGCATCCGCTCAGAACGCGCGGGCTGATGCCGGGTCAGCGGGGCCGGTCTTGGATGCCCATGGTGAGGTTGCGGGCGACCATGGGTGGGCCGCTCGGGTTCGGGTCGTTGTAAGGGGGGAGCTGGGGCTGCTGCTGGG
>NZ_SMKB01000251.1:0-9987 GCF_004348575.1 Actinomadura sp. 7K534 | reverse complement strand
GCTCACGACCGGGGGACCGGGGGCGGCGCGCCGCCGCCGTGCTCGTGGGAGCGAGCATGGTCGCGGGGGCCGCGGCGTGCTCGGAAGGCGACGACAAGGACGGTGCCGAGGCGGTTCGCCTCACGGTGTCGCCCGAGGGCGGCGGAACGCACGGGCCGGAGCGGCCCATCGCCGTCCAGGCGCACGGCGGCACCATCGAGAACGTGACCGTGTCCACCGGGGGCGGCGCGGTCGAGGGCGGCCTGAACGCCGACAGGACGGAGTGGCGGTCACGCTGGACGCTGGAGCCGGGCGCGACGTACACGGTCGGCGCGACGGCGCTCGGCGCGGACGGCAGGACCCGTACGATCACCAGCCGCTTCGCGACGGCGAAGGTGGAGAAGACCAACGACGTGACGATCGAGGCGCCGAACGACAAGGAGACCGTCGGCGTCGGCATGCCCATCATCATGCAGTTCGAGCGCCCGGTGAAGGACAGGGCGGCGGTCGAGCGGGCGCTGGAGGTCCGCGCCGACAAGACCGTCGAGGGCGCCTGGCACTGGTTCGGCGACCAGGAGGTCGTGTTCCGGACGAAGGAGTACTGGCCGGCCCACACCAAGGTCACCTTCGACGCCCACCTCAGCGGTGTGCGCACCGGTGGCGACGTGTACGGGGGGAAGAACTACTCCCTCGGCTTCAAGGTCGGCGACTCGCAGATCTCCACGGCGGGCGAGGACACCCACAAGATGGTCGTGAAGGTCAACGGCAAGAAGGTCCGCACCATCCCGACGAGCATGGGCAAGGGCGGGGTGCGCAAGTACACCACCACCAACGGCGTCCACCTGGCGATGTCGAAGGAGGACCCCGTCACGATGACGTCATCCTGGATGGGGATCAGCCCGGGGAGCCCCGGCGGCTACAGCCTGACCGTCTACAAGTCGGTGCGGATCTCCGACAGCGGTGAGTACGTCCACAGCGCGCCGTGGTCGGTGGGCAGCCAGGGCAGCTCGAACGTCAGCCACGGCTGCATCAACGTCAGCCCGTCCAACGCGAAGTGGTTCTTCAACCTCACCCAGCGCGGCGACCCCATCGTGGTGACCGGCTCGAGCCGGGAACTCGAAACGGACAACGGCTGGGGCTACTGGCAGGCCGACTGGAAGGAATGGGTGAACGGGAGCGCGCTGAAGCGGTCGGTCAAGACGGCCCCGCCCGAGGACGCGTCCACCGTGTCCGCCGGGCAGGGCGGCCCGGACCAGCCGCGAGCCGAAGGCGAGTGACACGCCGGCTAGCGCAGCGGCGGCGGTTCCGGGACGCCGTTGCCGCGGGCCCAGTCGCGGGCCATGGCGATCCTCTCGGGGCCCGGAGGGTGGCTGAGCCACAGCAGGCTCTCCAGGGCGTCGGGGTTCAGGTCGGAGATGTTGCGCACGGAGAGCTCGTGCTGCATCGACACGAACGTCGCCGGGTCGCGGGTGAGGTTCAGGGCGTGCACGTCCGCGCGGGCCTCGATGTGCCGGCTGACGAGGTTCATGACGGGGCCGCTGAGCTGCGTCCCGGCCGTCACCAGCGCGAGGACGAGCGCGATGGACCTCGGGTCGGCCGCCCCGGTGCCGCGGGCACCGGGGCGGGTGCCGGGCGGGCCCGCGGGATCGATGCCCGCGCGGCGCAGGAGGCGCGGAGAGGTCATCAGCAGGTGCAGCAGGCACATCGCCCCGGCGACGCCGAGTGCGCCGACCAGCGTTCCCCACAGGACGTCGTCGCGCTTGGCGTGGCCGAGCTCGTGCCCGACGATCGACTCGATGCGCTCGGGCGGGGACTTCAGCAGCGTGTCGTACAAGACGATGCGGCGGGTGGAGCCGAAGCCGGACACGTAGGCGTTCAGCGACGTCGTCCTGCGCGAGGCGTCGGCGACGAGGACGTCGGTGACGGGCACGCCGTCCCGCTCGGCCATCGCCAGCAGGTCGGAGCGCAGCGGCTCCTGCTTGAGCGAGTGGAACCTGTTGAACACCGGTTCGACGGCGATCGGGTAGATGAACGACACCAGGACGACGAGGAGGAACCCGCCGGCGGCGGCGCCCGTCCACCAGTAGCGCGGGAAGCGGCGCACGACCGCGTACAGGAGCAGCAGGGCGACCGCGTAGACGACCCAGGTGACGCCGAGGGACTTGAGCTGGTCCACGAGCCACTCGGGCCAGCTCTGCGTCGACAGCCCGTACCGGCGCAGTACCGACTCGCGCCAGATGCGGAACGGGAGCCCGGCGACGCGCAGCAGCGTCGTGAGAGCCAAGGCCCCGATGACGACGCGCAGGGGCCAGCGGCGGGTGCGTGCGGTGACCCAGCCGATGAACCGGGCGCCGAGTGGGGTGAGGCCCAGCGCGAGTATCAGCGCCAGGCCGACGACGAGGCCGGCGTAGGCGGACGGGTTGATGGCCGAGTCGAACGCCTGGGAGCGGGCGATCTCGGCGGGGGAGAAGTCCAGCGCCGGATCGGGTTCCGCGTGCCCGCCGGGGACCGGGCCGGGCAGCGGGTCCCAGGGCGTGGTGACGGCGATGACGGCGCCGAGCCCGGCGAACAGCACGGCCGCCGCGACGGCGGCGGCGATCCGGGGCCGCCGCATGCGCGCGGCTCGCTCGTCGTGCTCGCCGGGTTCGTCCCGGCGGGTGCGCTCCGCTCCACCGGCGCCGGGCTCGGCCGGGCCTTCGGCCGCCTCTGCCTCGCTCAAGTGAGCTCCCGTTTCAGGTAGTCGCGCCATAGGGCGGTGAAGCGGTCCCGGGTGAGCCCCAGCACGTCGCGCAGCGCGGCGGCCTCCGGGACGCGCCCGGCGGTCCGGTAGAGCCGCACGAGCGTCGCCTCACCGTACCGGCCCGCGACCATCCGGCAGGCGAGCCAGGACTCCTGGTACGCCTGGGAGAGGCGCGCGGATCCGGCGGAGAACGCGTCCGCGGCGGGCAGCGCGGACGGGACCCGTCCCGCGGCCACCTCGCGGCGCAGCTCGGCCGCCGCCGCCCGGACGCCGACCCTCGTGCGGAGGTAGCCGACGTAGTCCGCGAAGCCCTCGATCAGCCACAGCGGAGTCGTGCGGTCGCGGGCGCCGCCGGTGGCGACATGCGTCAGCTCATGGGTCAGCACGACGTCGCGCCCCAGGTCGTTGAGGCGGCCGAAGGTGCCGGGGGAGACGACGACGCGGTCCTGGCCCCGGGCCCGGCCGGCGGACGGTGCGACGGTGGCGAGGGCGGCGATCTCGTCGAGGCGCCGGTCCGGGCCCGCGAGCGCGGACGCCAGCCCCGCGTCGGCGGGGACCAGGGCGACGACGCGCCGCGCCCACCCGGTGCCGACGACGCCGGTGACGACGGGGACGGCCGCGTCGAGGCGTCCGGCGATCTCGGCGAGCCCCGGGGCGTCGCCGATGACGAGGCTCGCGCGACCCTCGGCCGTCTTCAGGTCGCCGCCGTCCCAGATCGCGGGGTCGTCCCGGAGGCCGCGGGACGCCCCGTCTCCGACGATCGTCCAGGTGCCGGAGCGGCGGGCCAGCGCCAGGTGGCGGGAGGCGACCACGTCGCCGCGGTCGAAGCCCCGCAGCCGGTGGCGCACCTCCACGCGGACGACCACGGCACCCGCTTCGCCGTCCGTGCCCTGCGGGGCGACGACGCGTTCCTCCCAGCGCTCCAGCGGAAGCCTGCGGAGGTTGCCGTACATGCGGGACTGAGCTTCTTGGAAGGCGGCGGGTGCGGAGGCCACCGTCGCCAGGAACGCCGCCCGGTCACCGCTGCGCACGGCGCGCGCGCGGTTGGCGAGGACGGTGGCGGCCGCCGCCGGGTCGAACGTCCCGGTGCCCTCGTCCGCGCGGACGGGGCGCGGGCCGTCGTCGCCGGAACGTGCGCCGAGGAGCGCCCCGCCGCCACCGAGGAGCACGGCGGCCCCGCCCGCGCCCAGGGCGAGTGCCCTGCGGCGCGTGACGGGGCCGCCGTGCCCGGGACCGTCCTCCATGCGCGCGATCCTATGCAGCGGGCGGAGGAGGTGCCGTCACGACCTGTACTCTGGGTATCCGTAGCCGACGATGCTCCGGGTCGGGCGTTCCCTGACCCGGACGGCCTCGTCGGTGTTGCCCTCCACGGCCTCGATGGTGCTGTCGTTGATCTTCTTGGTCACGATGCCGATGTGCACGATGTCGTCGAGGCTCTTGCCGCCGCGCCATGAGTAGAAGACGATGGCGCCCGGCTTGGGCTCGGTGCCCCAGCGGCCCTGGTCCCGGAACCACTTGGCGTGGGCGATCGTCCATGCGTCGCTGCCGAACTGGTCGGTGAAGCCGAGCTGGTCGCCGATCCATGAGATGAACATGTCGCACCAGGCTGCGGCCCCATACCCCCGGACGGAGCCGCCGTCGCGCGCGACGGTCTCCTTCGCGCGGGAACTCTCCGTGTACCACTTGTTGAACTTGGTCTCGCCGTTGCCGTCCTCCTCGATGCCGACCTGGGAGCGGGCGAGTTCGATGGCCTGCTCGGCGGTTGGGCGGGTGTCCTCGGCCGGCTTCTCCGAGCCGCCGGACTCCGGCCGTTCGTTCCCGGAGCGCTCGCCGTCCTCGCCCTCGCCGCCGTCGCGGCCGCCGCCGTCCTTCGGCGTGGCCCGGCTCTCCTTCTTCGGCCCGCCCTTCACCTTGTCCTTGGACGAGGACGTGCCGCCGCGCTCGCCGCCGCCCTTGGCGCCGTTGAGGTCGGCCGCGGTGACCTGGGCGGGCACGGAGCCGAACGGCAGCACCGACGCCTGCGCGGTGGCCGCGGCGGTGCCGAGGACGGCGGCGCCGACGATCACGCCGCCGGTCGTCCGCCACGTCAGGGTGAGGCGGCCCGGTTTGCGGTGCTTGCCGGACGGCTTCTGGTTCTCGACCGGCAACGTCTCGACCGGCAACGTCTCGACCGGCGGCTTCTCGGCCGGTGACTTCTTGCCCGGTGACTTCTTGCGGTGTGCGCCTGGCACGGGGGATCTCCTGACTTCCATGCCGCCTACCGGGTTAGCTGACGGGTTCGGGCGTGGAAGCCGCCCTACGGCGGCTCTCACCGGTCGTCCGGGAGAGACGCGCCGATTCACCCCGGGTGCCGGAATGCCCGTCCGGGGCTAGCCCCGGACTCCGGCGGATATGGGTCCCCGGTTCCGCGCGTCGGCGGATTCGGCGCTGCCGCTGCGATCCTGGGGGCGTGATGGGGCCCGTGCGCGGGACCTGTCTCCCGCGTGCGAAAGAGCGGCGCCTGATGTTGTGGGTGTTGTGCGGACGGCGGCCCGTTCGTCCGGGAGCCGTCCGTGCCTGACCCGCGATGTCCGCCGTCGCAGCGCGCTCAGCGCCATGCCCGCTGGGGCGTGCGCACGGTGGAGCCGGGCCGGCCGGGCCTGCGTGGAGGCCCGCTGCGGCACCGTGGGTGCCGCGGGCGACGCGTGGAGCGCGCCGCCGGCAGGGGGAGCGGCACGTGGCTCGCGCCGCCGTCACGCGGCAGCTGGATGTGCCGCGTGGGACCATGGCGCCCGGTGGGCGCCGTGGGGCTCCGGCGTCTGGCGGGCGCCGTGAGTGGTGTAAAGGTACCAAAGCACCAATAGAACGCAAACCCCCCCAAAATCAACAACGGACCAGGTCAAGACCTGGTCCGCTGTCGGAGTGGGCTCCGTCACGCCCGCCGCGGGGCGCTCCGGGGCGGGCGTCAGGGCCGCCCGGCGCCGTAGTAGTTGTTCAGGTAGTAGCCCGAGGTGATGCTCACGACCTCGACGTTCTTCCCGGTGCGCGGCGCGTGGATCATCTGGCCGTTGCCCACGTACAGGCCGACGTGGCCGAGGCCGCTGAAGAACACTAGGTCGCCCGGCTGCAGGTTGCTCTTGTCCACCCGCTTGGTGGCGGCGTACTGGGAGTTCGTCGTGCGGGTGATGCCCACGCCCGCCGCCGCCCACGCCTTCATGGTCAGGCCGGAGCAGTCGTAGGAGTTCGGGCCCTCGGCGCCGTAGGAGTACGGCTTGCCGAGCTGGGCGTAGGCGAAGTCGAGCGCCGTGCGGGCCGAGCCGCTGGCCGGGCCGTTGTAGGTGCCGCCGATGTTGCCCGAGCCGCCGCCGGACGACGGCGTCGTCCCGCCGAGCCGCCGCAGCAGCGCCTTCTGCTTGGCGACCTCCTTGTCGAGCTTCTGCTTCTGCTCCCGCAGCTCCTTCGTCTTGGCCTTCACGTCCTCGTAGGACGCCTTGGCCTGCGCCTCCTCGCGGCGGAGCCGCTGGGCGGTGGAGAGGAACTGGGTGAGCTGGGAGCTGCGCTCCTGCGACAGGTGCGAGAAGACCGCGGCCTGGTCCAGGATGGCCTGCGGGTCGTTGCTGCCGACGAAGCCGGTCACGCCGTCGGTGTCGCCGTTCTTGTAGGCGTCCGCCGCCATCTGGGCGATCCTGGAGCGCTGCTCCTCGAAGGCCGCCTGCTCCTGCTTGCTCGACTTGAGCGCCGTCTGGTACTTCTTCTTGGCGATCTTGAGCTTCTCGTTGAGCTGGTTGAACGCCTCGACCTTGTGGTCCATCTGCTCGGCGAGCTTGTCGAGCTTCTTCTGGACCTGCGCCCGGGTCGGCTGCGGGTCGGCGTGCGCAGCCATCGGAGGAGCCGCGAGGGAGACCGCCAGGGTCAGACTCGCGACGGCCGCCAAGCGGCGGGAGGCGCCTCTGCGCGCCGATCCGCCCCGCCGGTCGCGCTCGTGCGCCGTTTCCCCGATGCGATCATTGGCCACGGTCGGTTTCGCCTCTCTCGTCCTCGACATCAGGCGATGACATTAGCGAGGCGCAACAACCGTCACAACCGGTTCATCACTCTTTGGTCGACTTACTTGAACAACATCCACTTTCCGTGATGACAAGATCACGTACCGCGATGCTTCCCTTATGACAGCCTTATGGGGTCCTTATGGACGCGCGGCCTCACGCCCGGCCCAGCCGGCGCAGCAGCAGCGTCGACGGGCAGGGCCGGGCACTGGCGCGGCGCGCCGCGTCGGCCACCTCGCGGTCCGACGACACCACCACGACCGAGCGGCCCGGCGGCTCCGCCCGCACCAGCTCGCCGATCAGCTCGTCGGCGGTCTGCCCGGGACGGCTGAACAGCACCCGCACGCCGCGCGGCGCCGCGATGGCGACCGGCGCGTCCAGCTCCGCGCCGTCGAACACGCAGGTGACCTCCGCGCGGGTCTGCGCCGCCAGCCCGCCGAGCCCCGACAGCAGCCTGCTGCGCTGGTCCGCCAGCGGCAGCTCCCCGTACCCGGTCTTGGTGACGTTGTAGCCGTCCACGATGAGGTGCACCCGCGGCAGGGTCAGCAGGCGGTCGAGCAGCTGCGGGTCGCCGTCGGACAGCGCGCGGCCGGGCAGCGCGCGGTGCGCCTGCCGGTCGGGCTCCAACCCGCCGACCGCGTCCGCCGGACGGCCGATGGTCGACGGCAGCGCCAGCTCCCGGCGGACGCCCTGCGCCGCGTCCTGGAGCGTGTCGAGCAGCATCCGCAGCCGCACGTCGTCGACGTTGCGCCCCTCGCGCGCGGCCCGCTTGGCCGCCTCCGCCGCGGCCTCGGCCTGCGCCGCGCGGGCGCGCAGCTTGCGCAGCTCCTTCTCCGACGCGGCGGTCGACTCGCGCGCCGCCGCCAGCTCCCGCTCGGCCTCCCGCGCGGCCGCGCCGGCCCGCTCCTCCGCCGCCCGGTACCTGGTGCGCGCCTCGTGCAGCTTGCGGCGCAGCTCGGCCACCTCGGCCTTGCTCTCGCGCAGCTCGGCGCGCAGCCGGTCGACCTCCGCGGAGCGGGCGGTCCGGGCGGCGGCCAGCTCGTCCTTCAGCGCGGCGACGCGGCGGGCGGCGTGCTCCTCCTCGGACGCCGTCGCGGAGCGTTCCAGCTCCTCGCGCGCGGCCTCCACGAGCTCCGTCCACCCCCCGGGGCGCAGGAGGTAGGCCAGCACGGCGACCCGCACCGGGTCGGCGGCGGGCGGCACGTCCCCGCCCTCGACGGCCTCCACCAGGTCGGCCTGCGTCTCGCGCAGCGGCTCGGCGACGCGGCGCCGGAAGCCGTCGTCCTTCTCCAGCACCGCGGCGATGTGCTGCCCGGCCAGCTTGGCGCGCTTGCGGCGCTCGAACCGCGCGAAGCGGCGCAGCGGGACGGGGACGTCCTCGATCGGGAGCACCCCGATCAGCTCGGCGGCGACCTCGACCACCTGCTGCCGCACGGCGCCGGGGAGCGGCCGGCTCAGGCGCTCCTCCCCGGGAGGCGGGGCGGCCGCCCCCTCCGCGAATTCGTCGCCGGGCGTCGCTCCGGGGCCGTTGTCGATGATCCCGCTCCTTCCGGGCTTCGCCGCCGGTGGACTGTGTCTTCCCGAGCCGCCCACGCCCAACCAGGGCGAACGCGTGATCGGACGGATCGCGCCGGGCTTCCCCAGCCGTCCCGCGGCCCCCGCCCGGCGGGACGCGCCGGCACCCTCCAACCCTAGCGGGCCGGGCTTCTGTCGGTGGCGTCCTCTACGGTCGCGCTCATGACGGCTGCGCACGGTGTCCCGGCCGGTGCCCGGGCCGGTGTCCAGGGCACCCTCGACGACCTGGGCACCCCGTTGTCCGAGGTCACCTTCGTGGTGGTCGACCTGGAGACGACGGGCGGCTCGGCCGCCGACTCCGCCATCACCGAGATCGGCGCGGTCAAGGTCCGCGGCGGCGAGGACCTCGGCGAGCTCGGCACCCTGGTCGACCCCGGCGGGCCCGTCCCGCCGTTCATCACGGCGCTGACCGGGATCACCACGGCGATGGTGTCGGCCGCGCCGCGCATCGAGGCGGTGCTGCCCGCGTTCCTGGAGTTCGCGCGCGGCTGCGTGCTCGTCGCGCACAACGCCTCGTTCGACATCGGGTTCCTCAAAGCCGCCTGCGCCGAGCACGGCTACGCCTGGCCCGCGTTCCCCGTCGTCGACACCGTCGACCTCGCCCGCCGCGTCCTGTCCAAGGACGAGGTGCCCAACTGCAAGCTCGGCACCCTCGCCCGCTTCTTCCGCACCTCCACCGAGCCGACGCACCGCGCGCTGGCCGACGCCCGCGCCACCGTGGAGGTCCTGCACGGGCTCATCGAGCGGCTCGGCTCGTTCAACGTCACCTCGTTCGAGGAGATGCGCGGCTTCGCCAAGGCCCCCACGCCGGAGCAGCGCCGCAAGCGGCACCTGGCCGACGGCGTCCCGAGCACGCCCGGCGTCTACCTCTTCGAGGACGCCTCCGGCGAGGTCCTCTACGTCGGCAAGAGCGGCGACCTGCGCTCGCGCGTGCGCAGCTACTTCACCGGCTCGGAGACGCGGGGCCGCGTCCGCGAGATGGTCGGCCTCGCCGAGAACGTCCGCACGATCGAGTGCGCCACCGGGCTGGAGGCCGAGGTCCGCGAGCTGCGGCTGATCGCCGGGCACAAGCCGCGCTACAACCGCCGCTCCAAGTTCCCCGAGCGCGCCATCTGGCTGAAGCTGACCGTGGAGCCGTTCCCGCGGCTGTCCATCGTGCGCGAGTGCCGCACCGACGGCGCCCGCTACCTCGGTCCCATCTCGTCGCGCCGCCAGGCGGAAGAAGCACGTGCGGCGCTGCACGAGGCCGTCCCGCTGCGCCAGTGCACCCAGCGGCTGACGCTCCGGCTGGTCGAGCGCGGCAAGACCCGCGCCTGCGCGCTCGCCGAGATCGGCCGCTGCGGCGCGCCCTGCGACGGCCGCGAGTCCCCGGACGCCTACGCCGTCCACGTCGGGACGGCCCGCTCCATCATGGAGGGCGACGTGCGGCCCGTCGTGGCCGCCGCGCAGGTGCGCATCGACCGGCTCGCCTCCGAACTGCGCTACGAGGAGGCCGCCGCCCAGCGCGACCGGCTGGCCGCGTTCGTCCGCGCCGCCGCGCGCGGGCAGCGCCTCGCCGCGCTGGCCCGGCTGCCCGAGCTGGTCGCCGCCCGCCCCGGCTTCGACGGCGGCTGGGAGCTGGCGGTCGTGCGCTACGGCAGGCTCGCCGCCGCCGGCACCGTCCCGCCC
>NZ_SMKB01000250.1:0-10040 GCF_004348575.1 Actinomadura sp. 7K534 | reverse complement strand
AGCGCATCCCACCCGACCTGCGCCTCACCCTCACCGACGGAACCCGCCCCCGCATCGCCGACCTCCTCCACACCGCCTGCGGCCTCCTCATCACCACCGACCAGACCGACCAGCCCCACCCCTGGGCCGACCGCATCGACACCATCACCGCCACCGAACCACCCGCACCCGGCCTCGACGCCGCACTCATCCGACCCGACGGCTACATCGCCTGGACCCGCCCCGGCACCGACCACGACCTCACCCACGCGCTGACCCACTGGTTCGGCACCGCCCGAAGCGTCGCCGCCACCGCGCGTCCGGCGTAGTGCGAACACCGGCCCGACAGTGCGTTAGACGGCGGCCTTCGGGTGCGAGCCGATGACGGGGCAGCCGGCCCCGGTCCGAGCGGGCGGCGGTTCCAGGTCGGGTAGCGCCAGCAGGACCGGCGGGTCCACCGGGCGCGGGCGGTGCAGGCGCACCGCGGCGCTCGTGACGGCGTCCCGGTCCACCGGCACCGCGTCGTGCCTGCCGACGAGCGAGCAGCGCTGGGACGACGGGTCGGGCCCCACCCCGTCCGCCGTTCCCACCGCGTGCACGTACCAGGTGCCTTCGGGCACGTCCGCGAGGTGGTAGCACGTGGGGCGGCCGCTGGGCACGTCGACGACCATGCCCGCGACGGGCGGATGCTGGAGGATCGGGGTCTGGAAGGCGCCCACGTACACGCGCGCGTTCCCGCGGCCCTCCGGCAGGCTGACCGTCCCCGCGACGGCCCCGGTGCCGGTGCCGGGGCGCCCGGACGGGCACGGGCGGGGCAACCCGAACCCGCCGGTCCGCGACAGGCGGCGGAACCGGCCCGGCGAGACCCCGACACCGGCCGTGAAGCCGCTCGTGAACGAGCCCAGGCTGCCGTATCCGACCGCGGACGATACCTCCGCCACGCTCATCGCGGTGTCCAGCAGCAGGAGCCTGGCCTGGTGGATGCGGACCGCGGCGAGGAACCGGGCGGGGGTCGTTCCGGTCTCGTCCCTGAACCGGTGCGCGAAATAGAAGCGGCTGAGCGCGGCGCTCCGCGCCATCTCCGCGAGGGACAGCGGCTCGTTGTACCGTTCCCAAATGCACTCGATGGCCTTTTCCACGGCTTTGTCCATAAGCAATCCCGCCTCTCCACCGGCCGCCAGGCTGCCCCGCGGCCGTCGTGCCAGGCTAGAGCGACGCTAGGACGCTGACCCGCACCCGAAATGGGGAAAATTCACCGGGACGCCCAATGCCCGGCATGATCCTTCAGAGCATCGGCCCTCCGCTCCGGAGCACGCTGACCAGGGCAGATCCCAGCCATCGGATCGACCTCCGCAGCCGTTCAACCGCGCGGGCCGCACGGTCGAACGCGCTGCCCGGATCCGGCCGCCGCGCCGCGAACCTGAAAGCCCGCTGAACGTTTTGTCCATTCCCTGTGCTGGTCATCGGCCTGCCGCGGGCGGTTTTCGTCGACGACTTGCGGAATCGCCTTCCAAAACCCAGTTCTTCTGGCCACAATGTGAATTACGACTGCCGCTCGGGGCGTGGCGGTAATGCGCGCGCCCCGCGCCGGCTCGCGAGCACCCCTTACCACGGACTGGTCAGGAGGAGATGCACGTCAGGAAGCTCGGCGACGCCGGCCCGGCCTCGAAGCCCATCGGACTGGGCACGCTCGCCTTGACCGGACGATCCGGGCCGGTGGACGACGCGACGGGCATCGAAACGATCCGCTTCGCGCTCGACATCGGCGTGACCCTGATCGACGCCGTGGCCGGAGACGACGTCGCGAGGGCCGAACGGCTCGTCGGCCGCGCCGTCGCCGGCCGGCGGGGCGAGGCCGTGATCGCCACCTCCGGCGGGTTCCGGCCCGCTCACGGCGGCCGGGGGACGCGGCTCGACGGTACGCCCGGACATCTCCGGCGGTCCTGTGACGCCTCCCTCGAACGCCTCGGCGTCGACCACATCGACATCTACTACCTCGCCGGAGTGGACCCCAGGGTCCCCGTCGAGGAGAGCATGGGGGAACTCGCCGGGCTCGTCGCGTCCGGCAAGGTCCGCTGGGTGGGCCTGTCGGGCGCCTCCGCCGAGCAGCTGCGGCGCGCCCACGCCGTGCATCCGGTCGCCGCGCTCGCCGCCGAGTACTCCCTGTGGGAGCGGCGCGTCGAGGCCGAGTGCCTGCCGGTCGCCAGGGAGCGCGGGGTCGCGGTCTTCGCCTGCCGCCCGCTCGGCCGCGGCTTCCTCACCGGCCGGATCCGCTCGGCGGCCCAGCTCGCCGCGGGCGACGCCCGCCACGGCGATCCCCGTTTCCGGCCGGAGAACCTGCCGGGCAACGTGCGGCTGCTGCGGGCGGCCGAGGAGATGGCCGCGCACCGGGACGTCGGCCTCGCCCGCCTCGCGCTGGCCTGGCTGCTGTGCCGGGGCGACGACATCACGCCGGTGCCGAGCACCCGCGACCGGCTGCACCTGGAGATGAACGCGGCCGCGGCCGAGATACGGCTCACCGCCGCCGAGTGCGACCACCTCGCGGCCCTGTTCCCGCCCGCGTCGATCGCCGGCGCGCCGCCGCCCGGGCCGGCGCCCCCTTCCAGCTAGCGGTGCGCCGCCTGGCGCCGCTCCCCCACCTCGATCAGGGCCCCCTCCACCGCCTTGTTGACCGCGTCGATCCGGGAGGCCGCGCCCAGCTTCACGAAGATGTTGCGCAGGTGCCGCTTGACGGTCGCCTCGGTGAGCGACAGCTGCGCGGCGATCTGCCGGTTGCTCAGCGCCTGGGCCGTGAGCTCCAGGACCTCGCGCTCCCGGTCGGAGAGGATCATCGGGGGGCCGCCCGGATCGCTCTGGCCGCCGCCGGCGATGCTCTCCCTGGAGACCGACACGACGACGCGGTCCTTGTCGAAGCGGACGCTGCGGATCGCCGACACCAGCTCCTGCTTGGTCACGCTCTTCAGCAGGTAGCCCCGCACGCCGACGTCGAGGAGGCTCTGCAGCAGTTCCGGTCCCTCGTACATGCTCAGGATGAGGACGGCGGTGTGCGGCGACCGTTGGCGGATCCTGGCCACCGTGGTGGTGGCGTCGTCGCCGGGGATCTCGATGTCGAGCAGGACGACGTGGGGGCGCTTCTCCGCGGTCTGCTCCACGGCCCCCTGGCTGTCTCCCGCCTCCCCCACGACGACCATGTCGTCCTGATAGCCGAGGATCTCCCGCAGGCCCTCGCGGACGAGGGCGTGGTCGTCCACGAGCAGGACGGTCGTCTCGGGTTGGTCAGGCTGCATCGTTCTCGCTTCCTGGAAGCGGTATGGAAAGTTCCACGTGGGCGCCCTGCCCCGGCGTACTCGACACGGTGATCGTGCCGCCGATGAGCTCCGCGCGTTCGCGCATGGTGGACAGTCCCACCCCGGCCGAGGCCGTGGCCTGGTCCGGGTCGAAGCCGACCCCGTCGTCATCGACGTAGATGCGCATCTCGTGCGGCGCGATGTCGACGCGCACCTGGACCAGCTCGGCCATACCGTGGACCACCGCGTTCCGGACGGCCTCCCGGACGACGAGGAACGACTCGTCCTTGACCGCGGGCGACGCCCACATCTCGTCGCCGTTGACCTTCAGCTGGACGACCGCGTCGCCGGTCGCGAGGGCCTCGAACGCCGTCCGCAGCGCCTTTTCCAGGCAATTCGACGACTCGCAGAAACGCAGATCGGAGGTGATGTCCCGCAGGATCCGCATTGCCTCCTGCACGGCGCCGTAGGCCGCGGTAAGGCGCTTCTCCGTCTCGGGGCAGGGGCCCTTGCTGTTCTTGTCGAGGTCGTACAGTTCGAGCTGGCGGTAGGCCGCGCTCAGCCACATGCCGACGCGGTCGTGGAGCTCCCGCCCGATGCGGCACCTCTCCTCGACCTGCGCCTGGCGAAGCATGTCGCGCAAGTACCCCTCATGGGCGAGGAGTCCCCCACTGCAGGTAATGCTTTGGTAAAGAGCGCGGGACGCGAGCATGAGGAGGGGCAAGGACTCCCCCTCGGGATCCAGGCGGCGGACCAGCTCGCGCTGGACGACGTCGAAGAACACGGCACCCGTCCGCACCGACTCCTGCGGCCGCGGGCCGGGGGCGGTGGCGCGCATCGCCGCGGTCTCCGGCATCCGGGGTTCCGGGACCCTGGGCTCAGGCACCCTCGGCTCCGAGCCCGCGGCGACCCGGACGGCGCCCGCGCGCAGGCTGCCGATGACGTCCGTCAGCACCCGCTCCGCGTTCGCGACGAGCTGCCCGCGCGCCACCCGGTCCGCGGCGACCGGACCGCCCAGCTCGTCCAGGACCCGCTCGTACGCGGCCACGATCTCGGCCCGGTCGGCTTCCAGTCGCGAGGCCGCGGCCGGGCCGGCATGCCCCGGCAACGAGGAAGGTCTCTCTGCCACGATGTCCCCTGGGCGAGAAGTCCGTCTTTGCGTGCACGATAGCCGCTGACCTCGCCAGCCGCTAAGTCCGTTATGACCGTTAAGGCCGTTCTCAACCACACCTTGTGACTTCGTGATCAGGACCCGCGCACCGCATTCTCACCGCTCCCGTGCAGGTGGGCCCAGCGGTGGCGGGGACGGCGGCCCATTCGCCTTGCACACTGATCACGCCATGTCGTTCTGCCAGGTCAGCGAGACGGTATCGATTTCCTGCGGATATATCTCCTGGTCAGCGAGGCGAGCGAAATCAGTGATGATCGCGTTCCCGTTCAAGGCGGCGCACCATGGCCTCGGAGGGCGCGGACCCCCGGCTCAGGAGCGCGCGCCGGCGTCCACGACCGCGGGACGCCGCTTGACCGGCTCCCACCACTCCCGGTTCGCGGCGTACCAGCGGACCGTCTCGGCGAGCCCCCGGAGGAAGGGCACGCGCGGGTGGAAGCCGAGCTCCCCGGCGATCTTCGATCCGTCCACGGCGTACCGCTGGTCGTGGCCCTTGCGGTCGGGGACGAAGCGCACCCGCTCCCAGCCCGCGTCGCAGGCGTCCAGCAGCAGGCGGGTGAGTTCGAGGTTGGACAGCTCCACGCCGCCGCCGACGTTGTACGTCGCCCCCGGACCGCCCCGCTCCAGCACCGCCTGGACCGCGCGGCAGTGGTCGTCCACGTGGAGCCACTCGCGCACGTTCCTCCCGTCGCCGTAGAGCGGCACGTCCTCCCCGTCCAGGAGGTTGGTGACGAACAGCGGGATCAGCTTCTCGGGGTGCTGGTAGGGCCCGTAGTTGTTCGAGCAGCG
The DNA here is from genome assembly GCF_004348575.1 of Actinomadura sp. 7K534. Taxonomy (NCBI): domain Bacteria; kingdom Bacillati; phylum Actinomycetota; class Actinomycetes; order Streptosporangiales; family Thermomonosporaceae; genus Actinomadura; species Actinomadura sp. 7K534. The sequence goes on along the minus strand of NZ_SMKB01000250.1, from coordinate 4,817 downwards.
GGTGGTCGACGTCCAGAGCCCGTGGGTCCGGTGGAACGCCCGGACGATCAGGTCGCTGGCCGCCTTGGACGCGGAGTAGGGCGAGTTGGGCTCCAGGGGGTGCCCCTCCGGCCACGTCCCCTGGTCGATGGACCCGTACACCTCGTCGGTGGAGACGTGGACGAACCGGCGGACGCCCGCCCGCAGGCAGCCTTCGAGGAGGGTGTGCGTCCCCTCGACGTTCGTCGCGATGAACCGCGCCGATCCGGAGACGGAACGGTCCACGTGCGACTCCGCGGCGAAGTGCACGACGGCGTCGTGGCCGGGCAGCAGGTCGCTGAGCAGCTCGCCGTCGCAGACGTCGCCGCGGACGAACGTCAGTCGCGGGTCGTCCGCGGGGAGGTTCGCGGGGTTGCCCGCGTAGGTCAGCTTGTCGAGCACCGTCACGTGCGCGTTCGCGAGCGCCGGGTACCGCCCGGCGAGCGCCGACCGTACGTAATGGGACCCGATGAAACCCGCGCCGCCGGTGACTATCAGCCTCACACCGCAAGGCTGCCGGTGCCGGGTCGAAGGTCGATCGAGCACCGGTGATCACGCCATCGAGGCCGGGCTCCGCGCCGGCCGCTCGTCACCGGTCTGGACGAGCGACGTGAGGCGCTCCCGCGCGTACATCCGGGCGAGCTTGGGGTAGCGGTAGCGGACGGTGCCGTTCTCCTGGGCGCAGCGCAGCAGGTGGTGGCTCAGGAAGTGGTCCAGGGTCCGCCGGGCCTCGGCGGCGTCCCAGCCCAGCAGGTCGGCGGCCGTGTCGGCGGTGAACTCCGACGGCAGCATGCTGAGCAGCGCGAAGGCGCCCTGCTCGCGGTCGCCGAGCCGCTCGTAGCTGGAGTCGAACCTGGACCGCAGGTCGAGATCGCCGAACCGCAGCTCCGGGAGGCGCTGGGGCGTGCGGGTGAGCTCCTCCGCCATGCGGCCCAGCGAATAGCCGGGCATCGCGGCGAGCCGGTCGCCGATGCAGCGCAGTGCCAGCGGCAGGGAGTCGCAGGCGTCGACCAGCAGCTCGGCGCCGTCCCGCTCCCTGCGGATGCGGGGGCCGCCGATGATGCGGGCGAGCAGCTCGATGCCGTCCGCGCGGTTCAGCACGTCGATCTCGATGTTCCGCGCGCCCGGGAGGCCCTCCAGCCTGCGCCGGCTGGTGACGACCACCGCGCAGCGCGTGCCGCCGGGCAGCAGCGGCCGCACCTGGGCGGCCGACGCGGCGTCGTCCAGCACCATGAGGAGGCCCCGGCCGGCGGCCGCGGAGGAGAGCAGGCGGCTGCGGTCCTGCAGCCCCTCCGGGATCTGGTGCGCGGGGAAGCCGAGCGCGCCGAGGAAGGAGTGCAGGACCTCGGCGGGGTCGCGGGCGCGGTCGGTCGACCCCCGGAGGTCCGCGTAGAGCTGCCCGTCGGCGAACGCGGAGCGGACCCGGTGCGCGGCGTGCACCGCCAGCGCCGTCTTCCCCACCCCGGGCATCCCGCTGATCACGGTGACCCGCCCGGCGCCGCACGGCTCCGGCGGCGGCGCCGCCACCTGCTCGCAGACCTCCGCCACGTCGGTCCCGCGGCCCGCGAACTCGGGGTCCTCGGGGAGCCGCGCCGGCGCCGGCTCGTCCGCGCGCTCCTCGGCCGGCGCGCGGGCGGGTCCCGGCCCCGGCCCCGGCTCGATCGCCGAGGGGGCCGGCAGGTCGGCCGAGAGCAGGCCCTGGTGCAGCTCCCGGACCTCGCGGCCGGGTTCCAGGCCGAGCTGCTCCACGAGGTTGCCGCGGAGCGTCCGGTAGACGTCGAGCGCCTCGTAGCGGCGTCCGGAGTGGTGCAGGGCCGTCATCAGCGACGTGTGGAAGCCCTCGTGCAGCGGATACCTGACCACCAGGGACTTCAGCTCGCCGATCAGCTCCAGGTGGCGGCCGACCCGCAGATCGGTCTCGATCCGCAGTTCCAGCGCCCGGAACCTGACCTCCTCGAGCCGCGCGACGTACGCCGACAGCAGGTTGCCCGCGAGCACGTCGACCAGCGCGGGCCCCCGCCACATGGCGAGGGCGTCGGCCAGGATCTCCGCCGCCCGCACGGGGTCGCCGCGGTCCAGGGTCGCCCGCCCCTCCTTGATCGCCTGCTCGAACCAGTGGAGGTCGACGTCCTCGTCCGGGACGCTGAGCATGTATCCGGCGGGCCGCGTCTGCAGGACCTCTCCCGCGCCGCACCGCTGGAAGATCTTCCGCAGTTTGTAGATGTACGTCTGCAGGGTGGTCATCGCGCTGACCGGCGGATCGTCCTCCCAGAGTTCGTCGATCAGCTCCGAGGTCCGGACGACGGAGTTGCGGCGCAGCGCGAGCAGCGCGGCGACCTGGCGCGGCTTCGGCGCGGTCGGGGCGATGTTCTCTTCCGCTTGAATGATCTCGAAGGACCCTAGAACCCGGAATTCCATCGCATTCTCCCTCGACTGGGGGTAATGGCCGGATCGACCGGCCGTCGACCACTTAGGCACGTTAACCAGCGACGGCCGGCAAGACAAGATCGAATTACCTAAGTTGCGCGGAGAATGGGCGGATGGGACCGTTCGGAACGGCGAATGCTCCTTAAGTTGTACTACTTCTGATTCCCGGATGCACGAAAGGAGGCGGCCGGCCTTTCCGGCCGGCCGCCTCCTGCCGCGGAGAAGGGCGCGGGGCGCCTACGTCATGTGCCGAGGGCCTGCCGGCCGACGAGCATTCCGTTCACCTTGTCGAGGAACGTTCGCGGTGTCTCCACCACGTCGGCGTCCTCGTCGTTCAGTTCCACCTCGTATTCGCGCTTGATGACGGCCGTCGCCTCCAGCAGCGCGAGCGAGTCGTACCCGAGGTCCATGAACGACGTGTCGAGGATGTCGCCGCCGTGGTCCACGGACTCGTCCTCACCCGCGCACGCGCGCATGATCTGCTTCAGGTCCTCGATCGTCAGCTCTTTCAATGCCGTCTCCCTTCGGTCGGCTTTCTCAGCGCACGCCACGGTCATGACGTACTGGCCGTATCGCGACGAGGCCAGCCCGGCCCCGAGCCGGTGGCAGGTCTCGGCGTCGATGAACCCCATCCGGAGCGCGATCTCCTCGACACAGGCGACGTGCAGCCCCTGCCGCTCCTCCAGGGTCAGCACGTACTGGCTGGCGGCCAGCAGCGCTTCGGGCGTCCCGGTGTCCAGCCAGGCGAACCCGCGGGTGAGCTCCACGAGCCTCGCCCTGCCCTGCTCCAGGTAGGCGCGGTTCACGTCCGTTATCTCGAGCTCGCCGCGCGCCGACGGGCGCAGGTTCCGCGCGATCTCCACGGCGTCGTTGTCGTAGAGGTAGAGCCCGGTGACCGCCCGGTTCGAGCGCGGCCGGGCGGGCTTCTCCTCGATGGAGAGCAGCCGGCCGCCGGCGTCGGTCTCCGCGATCCCGAAACGCTCCGGGTCCTCGACCGGATAGCCGAAGAGCACGCAGCCGTCGACGTTCCGCGCCTGCTCGCGCAGGAGCTCCGCGAGCAGGTGCCCGTAGAAGATGTTGTCGCCGAGGACGAGCGCGACCGGCTCGTTCCCGATGTGCCCGGCCGCGATGATGAGCGCCTCCGCGATGCCTTTGGGCTCGTCCTGCACCGCGTAGGAGAAATTCATTCCGAGATCCGAACCGTCGCCGAGCAGCCGCCGGTACCGCGGGACGTCCTCGGCCGTTGAAATGATCAGCACGTCCCTGATCCCGGTGAGCATCAGCACCGAGAGGGGGTAGTAGATCATCGGCTTGTCACCGACCGGCAGCAGCTGCTTGGAAATGACCCGGGTTATCGGGTACAGCCTGGTGCCGGAGCCGCCCGCGAGGATGATCCCCTTCATCACGCCCGTCCCCCTCCGCCTTTTCCCGATGGGCCGTTTCCCGCCATTCGATGTCCCGTTCAGCATCCGGGCCCGCGCTCAACCGCGGTTGGAGCGGCGCTCAACGATCCGCGTTGAGCAGGCCGGCGGCGAAATCCGTGGTGTGCGCGGCGTCCCGGAACCGGGGATGGTCCAGTGCCCGGAGCAGGAACGGCACCGTCGTGCGGACGCCGGCGCCGTCGATCCGGAACTCGGCGAGCGCCCGGCGCATCCGGGCGATGGCCTCCGGCCTGGTGGGCGCCCACACGATCACCTTGGCGAGCAGCGAGTCGTACGCCCCCGAGATGCGCATGCCGGGGAAGCAGTGGGTGTCCACCCGGACGAAGGGACCGCCCGGAGGCAGGAACTCCGTCAGGCGGCCGGGCGCGGGGACGAATCCCCGGTCCGGGTCCTCCGCGTTGACCCGGCACTCGATCACGGCGCCGTGCGGCGCGACGTCGTGCGGACCGAGGCCGAGCCGCTCCCCCGCCGCGACGCGGATCTGCTCGTGCACCATGTCGATCCGCGTGGCCATCTCGGTGACCGGGTGCTCCACCTGGATCCGGTTGTTGACCTCCATGAAGTAGAACCGCCGGTCGCGGTCCACGAGGAACTCGAAGGTGCCCGCGCCCACGTACCGCGCGGCGCGCGCGCCGGTCACCGCGGCCCGGCGGATCTCCTCGACCAGCTCCTGCGGCAGTCCGGGGGCCGGCGTCTCCTCGATGAGCTTCTGGTTCCTCCGCTGGACGGTGCAGTCCCGCTCGCCCAGGCACACCACCTCGCCGTACGCGTCGCAGAGCACCTGCACCTCGACGTGCCGCGCGTCCTGGACGAGGCGCTCGGCGTAAACGCGCCCGTCGCCGAAGAAGGAATGGGCGTCCGCGCACGCCTGCCGGAACGCGCCGGGCAGGTCCGCGGGGCGGCGGGCGATCCGCATCCCCCGGCCCCCGC